>JAZNBF010000115.1:0-9681 GCA_045586905.1 Clostridia bacterium | reverse complement strand
TGATTGTATTGAATCGGATTTACTCAAAGCTCGCTTCAAAAAGCTTGCACCATAAAAAATATGCGGATTTAGTGTGAGATTAGTTTGTGCGATAAAGTCGGAGGCGAAGGGGTGTTAGGAAGACAAGATATTAGGACAACTCCTTGGCTCACAGAACGACATGGCTACGATCCGACTTTGATTGTATTCAATCGGATTTACTCAAAGCTCGCTTCAAAAAGCTTACACCATAAAAAATATGCGCATTTTCTGTGAGATTAGTAAGTGCGATAAGGGGGAATGTATTTAAAATATAATTGATTTAAAAGTTACTTTGCTTCAAAGAGTTACCCCCAGAGAACTTTTGAGCGAGGCGTTTCGTCGGAGGAATTGCTGAGGTTTCTGTTGAATCGGGCACTAAGTGAACCGATGAAACAATGAAACCTCGTATGCCAAAACTTCCGACGAACCAAGCACCATCTGTCGGTGCGAAGGTGAGGAGATGAAGTTGACGGCGTTACTTTCTTCCGAAGGAAAAAGTCCAATTCCGGAGAGGAAATGCCGAGCGCATTAGTGAGGGCGACAAGGGGGAATGCGATTTAATATAACAATATAATATGTAACAAAAAAATCAATAACTACCTTTGCGTTCTTCAAAGTGAGTGGGTTTGCCAAGAGTTCTGCCACCGTCGAGAAGCCACTCGGCCTGCCAGCGAATGAGAGTTTTGGCACTTACTTCGGGATAGCCGAAGGTTTCCATGGCAAGAGATGCATCGTTAAGATATGCATCGGTGCCACATTCGTTTTCGAAAATGGGTTCTTTGCCGAGGTATTTGCCAAGCTCGATGGCAGCTTTTTTGATGGATACTGTTTCGGGACCTGTTACATTCATGATGCATGCAGGTGATGATGCGTGGAGGAGACCGCGGATGGCGATTTCGTTGGCACTGCCCTGCCAGATGAAGTTGAAGCAGGGGGTGGAAAGGCTGATAGCCTCGCCTTTCATGATTTTGTCGGCAACATCGAAGAGAACACCATAGCGAAGGTCAACTGCAAAGTTGAGACGATAGGTGAAAACCTTTGTGCCGAATGTGTTGGCTGCATATTCGAATGCTCTTTCACGGGCGAGACAGCTCATGGCATATTCGCCATTAGGAATGGGACGGTCGGATTCGGTGCATCCACCGTGTGAAAGAGGAACGATGGGGTAAATGTTGCCCGAAGAGAAGACAACGATGTTTGACTTTTTGAATTTGTCGGCTACAAATGCAGGAAGGGTGGAATTCATTGCCCAGGTCTGCCATTCGTTGCCATCGGTGCCAAACTTTCTGCCTGCCATGTAGATTACATTTTCAACATCGGGAAGAGCATAGAGCTTTTCGGTGTCGAGAAGGTCGATGGCAATAACCTCGATGCCATTTGACTTCATAAGTTCGGTGGCGATGGGATCACTGCCACGGGATACAGCATAGATTTTTTTGTCTAAGCCTGCTTCTTTGACAGCATTTTTGGCAAGAACACAAAGTGTGGGGCCCATTTTGCCGCCTGCACCGAGCACCATGATGTCGCCTTTGATTTTTTTCATGTCTTCTACAAGAGCTTTGGAGGGCTTTGTGAGAAGGTCGTTGAGTTTTTCTTCAGTCCACATAAAACATAACTCCTTTTAACAAAAATTTTAAAAATCAACTGACTGGTTACTTTTTATGGCTACATTATATCACCTATGGAAACAGATGTCAACAATAAAATGAATTGATGATTGACGTTTGGTATAAATTGTAATAAAATGAAAGAGGCGCTCGGTATTTCCTCTTCAGAATTGGCGCTTTTTCGCTGCACGAAAAACTTACGCCATGAAAATATAGGCGAGGTACTGTGAGATTAGTATGTGTGAGGAAAGCCAGATTTTATATTAACATAAAGGAAAATAAAATGGATTTTGATGTTGTGTATTCTCACTCGGCAATGGCTGAGAAATTAAAGCTTAATATTAATGAAGTGATGCGATATATGGGGCAAAGGAAAGAGGATGAAAAAGTTACTGAACTTATAGAAGCTTTGCTTCCTATATCTTTTGAAAAAGCGAAGCCAAGGTCAAGTTTTGTGATGAAAAAGCTCGAAAGATTTAATGACACTTTGGTTTTTGGTAATGTGAAGACAAAGTCGGTATCGCTTAAAAAAGCTCTGGAGGGGTGCGACAGTGTGGTTGTGTTTGGTATGACACTCGGCGCAGAGACCGACAGGCTGATTGCATCGAAGGCACAGAAAAGCGCAACTTGTCATGCACTGTCTGCCATTGCAACAGAGATGATGGAAGAGTATGCCGATGTGGTGTGTGATGAGATTGGCAAAGCTCTGAAAGCTCAGGGCTATCGCCTTTTGCCGAGGTTTGGCGTGGGGTATGGCGACTTTGAGCTCAAGCACCAGAATGAAATATTGGACATGTGCGAAGGGTACAAAAGATGCGGCATCACCACAACCGATGCGCTTATGCTTGTGCCGACAAAATCGATAACTGGAATTATGGGTGTGAGAGGTGAATGATATGAACATTATGGACATAATCGGAAAAGAGCTTTTGTTTTTTGACGGGGCGATGGGCACAACTCTACAAAAAAGAGGTTTGCAACCCGGTGAGATGCCCGAGAAATGGAACATAGACAAGCCGGAGGAAATAGTTAAAATACATGCAGAGTATCTCAGTGCAGGAGCAAACATCATATGTGCAAACACCTTTGGGGCAAATGCGCTCAAGTTTGAACAGAGTGGAAAATACTCACTCGAAGCCATTGTAAAAGAAGGCGTAGCTCTGGCAAAAAGAGCTGCAAGTGAAACAAAAACAGACAAAAAACACTTTGTGGCGCTTGACATTGGACCTCTCGGGAAGCTACTTAAGCCTCTTGGCGACCTTGACTTTGAAGATGCAGTGGCGATTTTTGCAAAGACGGTTAAGCTTGGCGCAGAAAGCGGTGCCGACCTTGTGCTTATAGAAACCATGAACGACCTTTATGAAACAAAGGCGGCAGTGCTTGCGGCAAAGGAAACCTCAGATTTGCCCGTTTTTGTGACTAATGCATATGACCAGAGCGGAAAGCTTATGACGGGTGCAAGCCCCGAGGCTGTGTGTGCGACTCTTGAAGGACTCGGAGCAGATGCAATAGGCATTAACTGTTCGTTTGGCCCAAGGGAAATGCTCCCTATTGTGAAAAGGCTTTGCGAGGCATCTTCGGTGGGGGTTATAGTGTGCCCGAATGCAGGACTGCCCACGTTAGAAGACGGTGTGACCACATATGACATAGATGAAGAGAGCTTTGCAGACATAATGGAAGAGATTGCAAAGTGTGGTGCGAGTGTGCTTGGAGGATGCTGCGGCACAACGCCTGCCTACATTGAGGCTATGACAAAGAGGCTCGGAGGCTTTGAACCAAAGCCACTTTGCGACAAGGGACTTTCGGTGATATCGTCATATACACATGCAGTGGAATTTGGCAAAAGACCGGTTATCATTGGCGAAAGAATAAATCCGACAGGCAAGAAGGTTTTTAAAGAGGCGCTTGTGAGAGGCGACATGGACTATATATTGGATGTTGGCATAAAGCAGGCAGAGCTTGGTGCCGATGTGCTTGATGTCAATGTGGGACTGCCTGAGATTGACGAGGCAGAGATGCTTTCGAAAACCGTGTGTGCCCTGCAGGAAGTGACCGATGTGCCGCTTCAGATTGACACATCGGATGCAAAAGCCATGGAAAAGGCTTTGAGGCTATATAACGGAAAGGCTATGATAAACTCTGTGAGCGGAAAAGAGGAGAGCATGGAAAAGGTGTTCCCTCTTGTGAAAAAATATGGCGGACTTGTTGTGGCACTCACGCTCGACGAGGGTGGAATACCCGAAAGCTATGAGGAAAGAGTGAAGATAGCCGAGAGGATATATAAAAAGGCAGAGGAATATGGCATTGGCAAAAAGGACATCATTGTGGACACACTTGCCATGACAATAAGCACAAACGAGAAAAACGCAATGTCTACTCTTGATGCTCTCGAGAAGATACACAACATGGGAGGACTTACAAGCCTTGGTGTGTCGAACATTTCGTTCGGGTTGCCATCGAGGGACTTTATCAACTCGACATTTTTTACCATGGCTCTTACAAAGGGACTCAGTGCAGCCATCATAAACCCCCACTCTGCCGAGATGATGAAAGCATATAAATCGTATCTGGCACTTGCGGGTTATGACGAATCGTGCAGAGAATATATTGAATTTGCAAAGACTGTCACTGCATCGGAAATGACAGAGAGAGGCAAGGAAGAAAAAAATAACACAGATAACAGCCTTAAGGGTGCAATCATAAAAGGCATGAAAGAGAGTGCCTACAAAAAGGCAAAAGAGATGCTCGGTGCAAAAGATGCGATTGATATTATTGAAAACGAAATTGTGCCTGCGCTCGATGTGGTGGGCAAAGGTTATGAAGAAAAAAGGATCTTTTTGCCTCAGCTTCTCATCAGTGCCGATGCGGCAAAGGCTGCATTTGAAGCCATAAGAGAAAAGATGGGCAAAAAGAGCAGTAAAGACAAGATGAGTGTCATTGTGGCAACTGTTGAAGGTGACATACACGACATTGGCAAAAACATTGTGAAGGCCATGCTTGAAAACTACGGTTTTGATGTGGTGGACCTCGGAAAAGATGTGAAGTGCGAAGAGGTGGCAAGAGCGGCTAAGGAGACAAAGGCGCCTCTTGTGTGTCTGAGCGCGCTTATGACAACCACTGTGCCTGCCATGGAAAAGACGATAGAGCTTATAAGAAAAGAAGCACCACAGACAAAGGTTATGGTGGGTGGTGCAGTGCTTACCGAGGATTATGCAAAAGCCATGGGCGCCGACAGGTATGGAAAGGATGCTATGGGGGCAGTTAGGTATGCAGAAGAAATTGCGCAGCGTCCATAAAGGAGCACTGCGCAGTTTTATTCGCCAAAGGCGAGTGGTATTTTATTCGCACAGTTAAAAAGCGAATAAAATACCACTAAAACCTCAGGTTTTAATATCACTTTTGATTTATCAAAAATATGACTCTGTTTGCAGAAGGTTAATTTCATCACTCAAAACAATTAAATCCAAACAATGAAGAAAACCCATCGTCTGAAGACGATGGGTTTCTTTTTTTGTTGCTTTTTCCTATTCCTTGGAACAGAGGTTTATTTTCTTAGTTTTCATCATATCTGCGAGAAGCAGTGCATGCACAACTGATTATGCAAAGCACACTCGAGATGAGAAGTGCAAAAAAGCCTACACTGAGGCCTGTGAAAAGTGCACCTATGATGCTTGTGGCGGCAAAGGTTATGCCCAAAAGGAGAAGGGCTGTGATTATAGTTCCCGCAATGCCCACAATGAAAAGAGTGAGACCTTCGCAGATGCATGTGCGACCGGATTCGCGGCGCGAAAGCGAGAGAAGGATAACTGCAGGATATATAACACCTACGCCCAAAAGCACCCAGTAGAACGCGGCAGCAGGAGCAATTACTGCAAAGTAGCGCAAAAATGCCGCAGCAATGCCGAGGATTACACTGATGGTAACGCCGAGGATGGTGCAGGTGTTGTTTCTTTCACAACAACAATTTAACATTTGTCTTTCACCTCCAGAGTCAGTATATTCTGATAAGGTGAAATATGTGAAAGAGTCGCTCAGAAGTTTTTTGGGGTAAGTCTTTGGAGACAAATAACTTTCTGTAAAAAAAGAAAAACAGGTCGTTTGCAAAACGACCTGTTTAGATTTGTGCTTATTTATCGCCCAAGGATTTTTTCTTACTTACGGTTACCTGTTCGTCATAGCAGGTGAAGATTTCATCAATGCGTTTTTTATCGGACACAGGAGAGATTGCGCTGACAATCGGCACTATGATAAGGCCTCCGAGCATTGCAAACACGCCACAGTTGATGGGTGACTGCATGATGGGTGGGAATGAAGGTCTGAAAAGCATGTTCAAAACCATGATGCCTGCGCCAAAGATAAAGCTTGCCCATACAGAAGCTTTGGTTGTCTTTTTCCAGTAGAGTGCAAAGAGGAAAGGAGCAAGAAAAGCACCTGCAAGTGCGCCCCAGGATATGCCCATCATGTCGGCAATGGCTGAGAGCTTGTCTTTGTTGATTGCGATGAAAGCCGAAATTGCAACAAACACCACGATGAGTATGCGCATGATGAGAATCTGTTTTTTCTCTGACATGTTTTTCACCACATGGCCTTTGATGAGATCGAGGGTGAGAGTGGAGCTTGATGAGAGAACGAGCGAGGAAAGAGTGGACATTGAAGCTGAGAAAACCAAAACTATTACCACTGCTATGAGAGCAGGTGAAAGAGTTTCGAGCATGGTGGGAATGATGTTGTCGTAGCCACCGACAGGCATACCGTCTGCTACACCGATGCGACCTGAGAAAAGACGACCAAAGCCACCGAGGAAATAGCATCCGCCTGCAACAACAAATGCAAAGAAGGTGGAGATGATTGTGCCTTTGCTGATGTCTTTTTCACTCTTTATGGAGTAGAACTTCTGCACCATCTGAGGAAGTCCCCAGGTGCCGAGAGAGGTAAGGATGACAACAAAGAGAAGATTGAGAGGCTCTGCACCGAAGAATGAGTTGAACACACCGGGGGCAGATCCCTCAACAGATGCAAGATTTGCAAGAGCAGTGGTGAAGCCGCCACTTTGAGTGAGAACTGCGGCGATGATTGCCACGATGCCAAAGAGCATTATGATGCCCTGAATGAAGTCATTGATGGCAGTTGCCATGTAGCCACCGGCTGTTACATAGATGCAGGTGAGAATTGCCATTATGATAACACAGACAGAGTAGTCTATCTGAGGGAAAGCCATGTCGAAAAGTCTTGAGAGACCGTTGTAGAGTGATGCTGTGTAGGGTATAAGGAAGATGAACACAAGAACCGAGGCGGCAATTTTGAGCGCAGGACTTGAGAAGCGTTTGCCGAAAAAGTCGGGCATTGTGGCAGAGCCGATGTGCTGAGTCATGAGGCGTGTTCTTCTGCCGAGCACCTTCCATGCCAGAAGAGAGCCGATGACTGCGTTACCGATGCCTATCCATGTGGAAGCAATACCGAAGCGCCAGCCAAACTGACCTGCATAGCCTACAAAAATAACTGCCGAGAAATAGGATGTGCCATAGGCAAAGGCTGTGAGCCAAGGACCTACGGAGCGACCACCGAGCACGAAGCCCGATACATCGGTTGAGTGGCGGCGGCAATAGAGGCCTACACCTATTGTTACCACAAAGAAAACCACGAGTAATGAAACTGACCATGCCATAAAAATCATTCCTTTCAAAATTTTGTTTTTAGAGAGCGAAATTTCGGCATAAAAAAATCCCGTCCTCAGATTAACTTGAGGACGAGAATATTCCCGTGGTACCACCTCAATTTACCACAGCCTCACAGCTATGGCCTTGGAAAGTACGCCGCCAAAACAAAAAAGCGGTTATACTCTGATGCTGTAACGGGCACTCCCGCCGCAGCCTACTCTTTGCATTTCGGTGCGGAGCTCGCGGAATGTATTCGGTATGAGTAGCCATCAGTCTTGCAGCACCCGACTTCTCTCTAAGCAGCATCGTCATACTTACTTGTTTCCGGTCATTGCCTTTAGTGTGATAAATTATTAAATTTATTGAAGAAATTATAGCACAAGGAAAATGCTTTGTCAACATCTTTTTTATGCTTTTTTTCTTTTGGAAGATATTTTTCTTATAAGATATATAACACCTGTGAGCACCATACCAACCTCTATTGCAACAACAAGGTCAAACACAACGGTGAGCACAAATGTGAGAACAAGGACTAAAGAATCTGTCCAGGGTGAAGTTTTTATAATCTTTACAAACTCACGCCATTCGCTCATGTTGTAGGCAACAATGAAGAGGATGGATGCTATGACGGGCATGGGAATCCATTTTGCATAGGGCATAAGAATTACGAGCACCAAAAAGAGAACTATGGCATGGGTGATGCCTGCGATGGGACTTCTGCCACCGTTTTTGACATTTGCGGCAGTACGGGCAATGGCGCCTGTGGCAGGGATGCCTCCGAAAAGACCTGAGCAGATGTTGCCAAGGCCCTGTGCTATGAGCTCGGTGTTGGAGTTGTGCTTGTCGTTTATCATGGAGTCGGACACAACGCACGAAAGGAGCGACTCGATGCCTGCCAATATGGCAATGGTGAAGGCAGGAGAAATGAGAAAACGGATGCTTTCCATATTAAACGAGGGAACAGACGGTTTGGGCACAGAGGGGCTGATGTCGTAGAGGTCGCCTATCACATTGACAGAGAGAGGACTGAATTTGACTATGACTATGCCCGCAAGCACTGCGATGAGTGAGGGGGGAATTTTTTTGCTGAGCTTTGGCCAGAAGATGAGAATGGCAAGGGAGATTATGCCAACGAGCACTGCATGAGGATTTAAAGTGGAAAAGCTATGACACACAGCTTCAAGCTTTTCGATGCTTTCGATGGCATTGGTGCCCTCGGGAAAGGTGATGCCGAAAAAGTCTTTGAGCTGACCTATTACTATTGTAACTGCGATACCTGAGGTAAAGCCTGTGGTGATGGTGTGGGGAATGAAACGAATGAGGCTGCCCACTCTGCATATGCCCATGAGGATGAGAATGAGACCTGCCATGATGGTGGCAACGACGAGGCCTTCGGTGCCATGGGTGGCAACTATGCCTGCCACTATGGTGGCAAAGGCGGCTGTGGGACCTGAAATGTTTACTCTGCTGCCACCGAAAAGAGAGATAACAAAACCTGCAAAGATAGCAGTGTAGAGACCTTTTTCGGGTGACACACCCGATGCAATGGCAAGGGCAATGGAAAGAGGGAGTGCGATGATGGCAACAATTATGCCTGCGATGATATCGCTTGTAAGTTTTGATGCGTTATAGTCTTTTAGAGAAGACAGGATTTTCGGTTCAAAAAAATTCAATGTATTCATCTCCATTAATAATCATCTTCCCTATGATAGCACCAGAGAAATGCAAAGTAAACCGAGAAAGGCAAAGATTGTCGAATTTTTACAAGCAAAAGATGAAGAGAAATTTTCCAATCGGCTATTTTTTTATATAAATGCATCAAAGACTATTGGCTTTTTCAGAAAAATAGTGTAAAATATGATAGAATTATATTTTTTGTGTTGACTTTATCGATTTAGTGTGTTAAAATGCTAAAGTGAAAAATATATATGAGATTTTTTCGGAGGAAACATATGAAAATAGAAAACAAGCTTTTGAGAAATGATGAAAAGGCAGTTTTTGCCCTTCGTTCATTATATGAAAAATACGGATATGCTCAGTTTAAAATGAGCAAGTTTGAAGAGTATGACCTCTATGTGAGAAACAAAGACTTTCTTGTGAGTGACAACATCATAACCTTTACCGACACAAACGGAAAGCTTATGGCTTTAAAGCCCGATGTTACACTGTCTATCATAAAAAGCAGTGACGACGAAAAGGGTTACACTCAGAAGGTGTATTACAACGAAAATGTGTACAGAGTGGCAAAAAGCACTGCATCTTTTAAAGAGATTATGCAGGTGGGACTTGAAGCCTTTGGAAATATTGATGACTATAACATCTGCGAGGTATTGACCTTAGCCGCAAAAAGTCTTAAAAGCATATCTGCGTCTTGTGTGCTTGATATTTCGCATTAA
>JAZNBF010000114.1:0-14963 GCA_045586905.1 Clostridia bacterium | reverse complement strand
GACAAACACCTCACCGCTCATGGCCACTATGGCTTTTTGCCCCTTTTGCTTCTCTTTTGCATTGAGCCTTTTTTTAAGAAGCTCGGGGAAGTCGGATCGTAGCCATGTCGTTCTGTGAGCCAAGGAGTTGTCCTAATATGTTGTCTTCCTAAGACCGCTTGGCCTCCGACTTGACAAACACCTCACCGCTCATGGCCACTATGGCTTTTTGCCCCTTTTGCTTCTCTTTTGCATTGAGCCTTTTTTTAAGAAGCTCGGGGTTCCCCCGCATCATAAAAAGTCCTGCAAAAAACATGGGCACAAAAAGTGCCGACAAAAAGATCCACCCGTTTGCAAAGTGGAGACTGCCTGCAGGGATGAAAATCATTAAGGCAGTGAGGGTGAAACCCACAATAAATTTTGCAAAAGACTCTGCAAAGAGTTTTTTGACATATGCCTGCCGCCTTTATAAAAATTTATATAAGCCTCTTTTGAAATTTACCGTCCGAGATTTCATACACTCCGTCAAAACCGACATCACGGAGGAGCTTTGTCATTTCATCAAAGCCATAGTTCATTGTGTCGAGACTGTGGCTGTCGGACGAAAGTATCACTTTGCCATTATTCTTTTTGAGGATGTAGAGAAGCTCCTCGCCAAGATACGGGGTTTTTCGGTAGCCTCTCGCCATGGCACCTGTATTTATTTCAAAAATAACATCTGCCTGTGAGGCTATACGCATATATTTTTCAGCAATTTCCAGATACTCTTTATTGTTTAAAAAACGCATTTCGTCTATCTCGTCAAACTTTGTGATAACATCAAAATGACCTACGATATCAGGCTTTCTTGTGAGAATGTAGCTGACAAAATATGAATAATAGCTTTCTGCAAGCTTCAACACATCATTATCAAATGCTTCAAGGCCTTTTTTGAAATATTCATAGCTTGAGTCTATGGGCGAGTAGCCATAGTTTACACGAAAATAGTGACAGCTTCCTATGATGTAGTCAAAATCACTTCGGTTTACATAGAAGTACGCATCTTCTTCTATGCCGAGATAAACCTCTATCTTATCTTTATATTTTTCTTTGACTCTTGATACTTCTTCTATATACCCTTTTGTGTTTTTCATACAATATCTGCGGTCGAAGGGTGTAAACCCATGCCCCGAAAGACCTATGGAAGGAAGTCCGTTTTCGATGGCAAAAAGGACTATTTCTTCGGGGGTGTTTTGCCCGTCACAAAAGGTTGTATGTGTATGATAATTTGGTATCATGTTTTTCCTCGTTTTCAGATTATGAATTTTGCTCTTTTTCAAGAAGGGCGTCAAGTAATTGCTCTGTTTTCATAAGAAAGCTTTGCCATTGTGTATCATCGAGCACGCTTTTTTCACCCGATAAAAGTCTTTCGAGCTTACCTTCGGTGTCGCTCTGGCCGGGGTGATTGCCGAGCACAAGGTCAACATGCTCCGAAGAAAGTCTGTGAAGACTTTC
Organism: Clostridia bacterium; assembly: GCA_045586905.1. Taxonomy (GTDB): domain Bacteria; phylum Bacillota; class Clostridia; order UMGS1810; family UMGS1810; genus RGIG1828. The sequence continues at coordinate 13,490 of JAZNBF010000114.1, read as the reverse complement.
TCTGAATTTGTCACGGCAATCAAAGGAAAGACCGTAGCTTTTAAGGAATTTTTCCGAAAGAGTATTAAGCCCGACACCTCCGTGCATAGCGGCAACGATTCTCTTACCGTTATCTTCAAGTTCTATAAAGAAAGACATAACTCCTTCGGTGTGGCCCGGGGTGTTTAGACAGCGAATGGTGGTGCTTCCGAAGGTGAAGATGTCGCCATCTTCAATGAGAACATCGCAATTGAAAGGTGCAATCGGTTCAAGACCTAATTCTTTTGTCCACGAAAGGTCATATGTTCCATTTACTATGTCATTGTCAATTCTGCTTATGTAGGTTTTTGCTCCGCTCAGTGCTTTAAATCTCTCTGTGCATCCATAGTGGTCGATGTGACCGTGGGAGTGAAAGATTGCGCAGATATCTTTCGGGTCAAGACCGAGATATGCCATGCTGTCAAGTATCTGGTCATACATGTCGGGGTAGCCTGTGTCTATCATAACAAGGCCTGCCTCTGTTTTTATAACATGCACCGACACTTTTTTTGCACCTACAAAATAAATGTTGTCGCACATCTGAAAGGGTAAAATGTCGGAAATATATTCTTTTTTCATGAAAAAAAGACCTCCTGTTTTATTTTTTATAGCACACACAAAGGGCGTAGCCAGGCATGCTTTGCTGTTCAAGTGTGACACCTGTATTTTTTCCGTCGTGTGTGAGGGTTATTTTTTCGCCGAAGGTGACTTCAATTTTTTGGAGCAAAGACTCCTTCAGAGCTTCGCCGAGATATTTGATATAGCTTTCTTTAACCGTCCAAAGCCTTGTAAAATCTCTAGTCTTTTGGTCTTCATCAAGGCATGACAGATAGTCATATTCTTTTTTTGTGGTCACTTTTTGCATCACGGAAGAGGGCACTTTTCGCATTTTTTCGATGTCGATGCCGATTTCCCTGTCATAAAAAGCGCACACTGCCATGTCGCCCGAGTGGGAAAGGCTGAAAAAGATATCGCCATGCGCTTTAAGATATGGCTTTTTATGCTCACCATATTGCAAAGAGCCATCGGCTATGTCAAAGGCTTTGAGTCCTTCTTCAAAAAGCACACCTGCACCGAGAGAAAGTCTTTTGTCGCCATGAGATTTGAGAGCGTCTATCTTCTCTCTTCGCCCGTCACTCACATGATTGTATGCATCATTAAACTTTTTTTCGTCACAAAACACTGAGGTGTCAAGTGTCATCACCATTGGAATTTCCATAATTACCTCTCGGATTTTTTACAACTGCAACCCCAAAAGATATTTTTGGGGTTGCAGTTACAGAAGTTACAAATCATCTTTGCCAGATGGTGCCGCCTGCGAAAGCGGCTTTTTTGAGGTATGGCCAGCTGATTGAATTTGTCTGACTGTTGCCGGTGAGTGTCCAGGTGAAAGTCTTGGTCTCGCCGGGCAAAAACTCCTTACCGTCTGCCCACGCAGTCACAACTCCGTTGTGAACTCCGGGATAGTCGGTGGCAATTTGTCCGCTTATGTCGTAGCATGTCCATTCTGCTTCAAATCCTACAACGGTTTCGTCGGTAAGATTTCTGAATTCGACATTCACACGTGGGCTTCCGTTTTCATCTTCGGTCATATACCAGCCCGTAGCTCCTATCGGAGAGCCAATCTCTGTGAGCCATCTGTATTTGATTTCGTTTAGTTTATTTTTAAAATTTAACCGTCTTGCATAGTCGGAAACATATTTTTCTCTGCCGGGAATAGTGTAGTTTTCGAGAAAAAGCACAGCGCTGTTATATCCCGACTGTTCACAGGTGTAGTCGGCAAGGAAAAGAATGTAGTCATCGGGCAAAAGCCAGCCGACCTTTTTGTAGGCTTCAACCTGCGTTTTGGGCACAACTGTCTCTCTGCCATCGGGTGCACACAGCTTCTGCACAGGCTCATAATACCAGCCTACGCTATTGTATGATTGTGTCTGCGATGTGAGAATGTATTGAACTCTGCCATCGGGTGCATACATGGGCACAACGGGCTCTGTGTACCAGCCGACGCCCGTGTAGGATGAAATCTCCGATTTTAAAGCAACTGTCTCTCTTCCGTCGGGCGCATACATGGTGATGACGGGCTCTGTGTACCAGCCAACCTTTTTGTATGATTCTGCCTCACTGAAAGAAACAACAATCTCTCTGCCATCGGGCGCGTAGATGGTTGTGACGGGGAAGGTGTACCAGCCGACATTCACATAATCTTCTGCCTCAGATATGGGAACAACAATCTCTCTGCCATCGGGTGCATAGAGAGTCTGACTGTCTGAGGGGGCATCGCCTGCAAGGGCAAGCGAAGTCAGTGTGGTCACAGCCATTACTGCCACAAATATAGCAATGAGTTTTGTTTTTTTCATCTCGTTTCCTCCAAAAACAAAAGGATTATAATGTATGCACGAAGATGAGATTAAAAACTGCAATTATCTCTTCGGATAATCTTTTTTGTTTGCCACACACATCTCCATTATTTCTTCAACCGACATCCATTCCACTCTGTCTGAAAGATGTTTTTCCACACGGTCGGCAACCTCTCTTAAAACTCTGAGACCTGTGCCGAGGCCGTTGGAGTCAAAGCTCTGCCAATGGCTTCCGAGGATGGGGTAGCCATTTGTGTCGAGAATTCGTATAATTTCGCCGTTCTTTCCGTCGGCAGTTATCATTTCGTCTGCCACACGGCTTACATATTCGTCACTTGTGTCGGGGCAGTCAATCGTCTGCCAGAATAAATCTTTTGTTGTGGCAGGTACAGATACTACCGTGCGGCCGTCTTCTTCATAGGCAACCCACGGTCTTGCATCGGGCACACCTCTTAAGCCGCGCAGAAAATACCACGAGTTTTTCTTGCCATATACATCATACACTGCCTTTGAAATAGCGGCTGCATATTCGTCTTCAACATGGTAGCCAAAATTCCACGGAGATGTAACACCCGAGCATTCAAAGCCTGCTTCTTTTAAAAGCGAAAGTGCTTTTGATATGTACGGAGTGAGGGCATACCTGTCCTGAGTCTGTGACCACACAGATTCTCTCTCGGGAAGGTCTTTGCCTGTGGCAAGGTCTACTGCCATATGGTGAGTGAGCATCTCGGGACCTATGCCGAAATATGGAGTGAGACGCTTTTTCACGGTGTCGAGCCATTCGTGCATCTCGGCATCATCTACTCCTTCGATGCCGTTTACAATATCGCCCATGTTGCCGGGAGAAGGCACAAGGCTGAACTTGCCCTTTATGCCATAACGCTCCACTATGTCGCAAAACTCAAAGAGCATAGAGTTTGGAATATATTTTTTAACATCACGGCCGTCTTTGGTTATTCTTGCCGGCTCGTGCACATAAAACACCGAAATCACCGGTGTGGGATCGTCTATAATAATGCTTATGGGTACTTTTCTCATTTATTTATAATCTCCTCTCCGTCATAAAGTATCACGCCTACACCAATGCCCTGATCGCCGCCTTCGAGGTAGTATTTTTTGAGTGTCCTCTGAAGGCTCGTGTCTTCGGGAAGATCTTTCAGGGATTGGGGATTGCCATCATATTCTTTATTAAAAATCCTGAAGTTTTCAGAATAGTTGCCCGGTCTGTGCCTGTTTTCTATTATATCGAAAAGGTCGTGAAACTTTCTCATGTTGGAATTTTCAGGCAAAAGCTCAATCATAGGTGTGTAAATAAGCCATGTAGCAGTGTATATGGGAAGAACACCATCTACGAGAAGGTCTTTTTCTTTTGCAAAAGCATAGAGCCTCTTTATAGAATCCATCACAGCCTCTATGTGAAGAGGTCCGCAAGACGGGATGTGGCAGCCGAAAACAAGACCGTCTTTTTTGAGGTATTTGTTGTAGTCTTCAAACTCCCATGTTTTTATATCATACTGAAGCCTTCCGAATCTAAATCTTTTCAGTGTAAAAAATTGCTGAAACCAGTCGGTAGCTACGCCAGGCTCGCCACACACCTTGATGCATTCGTTGTTTTTGTAGGCTAAGTCTTTGAGTGTGTCGATGCAATGCTCGTCACTGTAACCTTCTTTTTTGTATATTTCTCTGAGAGGCTCAGCGCAAATGAGCCAGAAAACCATGTCGGAGGCATGGCGTTTTGCGCCCGAGAGCTTCGCTATCTGAGGGAGAAGCTCTTTAAAATCGGTTTCTCCTGCAAACATTTTCTTCTTGGCACACTCAAGGATTTTTAAAGCTTCTTCTGATGCACATATCTTTTCATATGTATCTTCAAACAGAGCTGCGGACTCGGAATCAATGCCTATTAAATCACAAATTTTCTTAATCATAAATGTCGCCTCCCAAAGTCTCCAATCACTGCGAATTATACACCAATGTATAGAAAAAGTCAATATAACGGGCATAAAACAAATTGATTTTATAAGTATTATATGGTACAATAGTCACAACAAATTTTTACCAGAGGTATGACAAATGGAAGAAATGAGACTTCAGAAATATCTGGCTCTCTGCTCAGTGGCATCAAGGCGCGCTGCAGAGAGCATAATAGCAGAGGGAAGAGTCACCGTTAACGGAGTCACCATAACCGAGCTCGGCACAAAGGTAAAAGACGGCGACGAGGTGTGTGTGGACGGTGTGGAGCAAAAGCCCGAATCAAAAAAGCTCTACATCATGCTAAACAAACCCATTGGCTATGTGACCACTGTGAGCGACGAAAAAGACCGTCCCACCGTTATGGACCTGCTTGGCGATGTGCCCGCAAGGGTGTATCCTGTGGGAAGGCTCGACTTCAACACAGAAGGATTGCTCCTTTTGACAAACGATGGTGATTTTACCTACAAAATAACCCATCCCAAGCACAAGCTCGACAAAACCTATGAGGTGCTTGTGACGGGCAAGGCAAAGCAGAATGCCATAAGGATGATGGAGCAAGGTCTTTTTATCGATGGCAGAAAAACTGCCCCTGCCAAAGTGGATGCAGAAGAAGCAGGTAAGGGCAGTGCCATACTCACCGTCACCATTCACGAAGGACGCAACCGTCAGGTGAGGAAAATGTGTCAGTCTGTTGGCTTTAAGGTGCTTTCTCTCAAAAGAGTGTATGAGGGGGGTCTCGCCCTCGGTCACCTGCCCCTTGGAAAGTGGAGACACCTGTCACCGTCTGAGGTGAGCCTTATACTTAAAAATGCAGAAAGCGGTGAAAAGAAATGATAGAGATAAAAAAAACCGACGACAAGAAAGTGTATGCAGAGTTTGGTTTTGGTGAAAATGCAATTGTCATGAGCGCAAAAGAAGGCGACGAAATCTTCGGTGCAGGCGCAGTTGAGATAAAGGACGGATATGCGATTCTTTCAGATGTTAAGATGAAAGACGAATATAAAATGTTCAACATGGAATTTGGCATGGCAAAATCACTTCTCAACATGCTCGACCTATCGGGCATAAGGTATGTGGTGTCGGACATGGAAGACGAAAGACTCCTCACTGCATTAAGGTTTAAAAAAGATGTGCCCGAAGGACTTGAGACAGACAAGGAATACAAAGGTTATCTTTGTCTTGACGGATATTTTACAGAGCATAGTTGTTAAAAAAGATTTTCAATCATCAACCCCCTGCCCCCACTCTTGGGGGCAAAAAGGAAATCTTTTTTGAAACAAGCAAAATTGCGCACTGTCTCGCGCAATTTCCTATGTTATAAAAAAGTGCAGAAAAACTTTTGTTTTTCTGCACTTTTTCCGAGGGGAGAGGAAAAATCTTTCAGAATTAACAAACCGAATCTACTCTTTTCGGGGGAGGTTCCCCCGAAACCCCCTCTTCGCGCTTGATTTTTTATGATGGCTTTTTTGCTCGCTAATTCGCACGCAGTGACTTGCAAAAATTATTTGCAAACACTGCTAAATTCGATTGAAAATAAGGAAACAGTTTTTATTCAATCGAATTTGCTCTTTGCTCGCTTCAAAAAGCTTACACCATAAAAAATATGCGCATTTTCTGTGGCGCAGTCTGTGCGCTAAGGTAATTAAAAGATGTTATTTTTCTTCAAAGAGTTACCCCATAAAACACTTGAGCGAGGCGTTTCCTCGGAGAAATGTTACTTTCTCCCACAGGGAAAAGTCCAATTTCGGAGAGGAAATGCCGAGTGGCTCAGGGGTGAGGTTTGTTAAGAGCAAAAGGCACATATAAAAGAAAAGCATCGTCTTTATTCAGACGATGCTTTTTTACCTTTATATTTTTATGAGTTGTTCACTCTGTGTTATTAGCCTTTCCCTTGCCTTTTGCGGTCTGGATGATTTTTACCTCCCCTGTAAAAAGCTATATACTCTGCTAATATACAAACAGGAATTGCAGCAAAGATGTCCAAAACCGAATGCTGCTTTACAAAAGCAACACTTATGCACACAAAGAAGCAGAAAACTGCAATAATTAGCTTTGTGAGCTTTGTCACAGAGTTTTCTCTCATCCACGCAGAAGCTATGCCCACAGAATATGCCACATGAAGTGAGGGGCAGACATTGGTCGAGGTGTCGAAGGAGTAGATAAAAGCTAAAAGATTTGTGAAAATGTTTTCCCTCGGGAAAACCTCGGGACGAAGGTCCTGACGGTTTGGGAATGTGATGTATACTGCCATTGCTACAACCTGAGTGGTTATGATAAATGCCATAAACTGTTTAAAAAGCTTTGGATTATATAGCGCGAAATACAAAAGAGTCAAGGCTATGAGAAAATACCAGCCAACATAGAACACCACAAAAAATTCGCAAAATGGAACGAGATCGTCAAGAGGCGAGTGGACGGGCGTGCATTTTTCATAGGGGATGAGGTTTTCGGTTAAAAAATAAAAAGCAAAATAACCCACCCAGCCGAGCAAAAATTTAAGATGCTCAAAGTCGGGAGAGTTAATTTTTGACAGAGTGAACTGTCGGTAGTCAACTACGGGTTTTCTCATGGGGCACCTCATCAAAAGCTTTGTTGGATATATAATACTTTTTGGGCATGTTCCGGTAGGGCACAACAATGTGCTCGGGAAGATTGCGCCCAAGGTTTGTTATCTCTTCCTGAAGAAGAAAATTGATTCTCTCTTTTTCTTTTGCAAAGTCTTTGTCGGGACAAAAGGTGATGGAGTCGCCCACATATGATTTTTTCATGGTGGGCGCAATGTAGAGAGGCACAAACTGAATCGCTCTGCCCGTCTTTTTGTAGTAGAGCTTTGCAATGTCTATGTAGTTTTTCTGAAAGGTGTAGATGATATTATTGCATTTTTCATCTTTTTCGGGAAAGATGAGTATATTTTTGCCATCTTCTAAAAATTTAACCGTTTTTTTGAAGGTGCCGAGCACTCTGGCATCCCTATAAACTGCTATTGTGCGTGCATTGTTAAAAAGGCACACTGCAAGAGGAGCAATGAGATATGAAAGAGCCTTATAGAAAGGATGTGTCCATCTTGGCTTTTGCGACCAGAAATCAGAAAAAGCATATGACGGAACTTCCGAAAATTTCATCATTTCTCCTGCGCACCATGTGTAGACCGATTTGGGCATGTAAAATTCGCCCACCAGTGGCCCTGACATCTGACAGTGGTTTGCCACGATAATGGCATCGGACGGAGGGATTTTATCTATGCCTACGATTTCCTGTTTGCCGAAGAAAAAACGGATGACGGGGACTAAAATATTGAAAATTAATTTTGAAAATTTTGATGGTTTTTTCATTTGTTTACCCTAGGGTGACAGAAGTTATCTGAACCTCGATTTTCAATGGTTAATTTTTGCTTCTGCCACGTTAAAAACATAGGGACTGTATAAAAATACAGCCCCGCTTTTTATAAGATACTCTGCAAAAATTGCTTGGTTCTCTCACTTTTCGGATTTGTAAAGATTTCGTCAGGACTGCCCTCTTCTTCGATGGCACCGTCTGCCATAAATACAACCCTGTCGGCAACCTCGCGCGCAAAGCCCATTTCATGAGTTACAACTGCCATGGTCATGCCCTCTTTGGCAAGACTTTTCATAACATCGAGCACCTCGCCAACCATTTCGGGATCAAGCGCTGAGGTGGGCTCGTCGAAGAGCATCATTTCGGGGTTCATCATGAGAGCTCTCACAATTGCCACACGCTGTTTCTGACCACCCGAAAGCTGTGACGGATAAGATTCGGCACGGTCGGCAAGGCCAACACGTTCAAGCAGCTCCATTGCATTTTTTTCGGCATCGGCTTTGCTGAGCCCTAAAAGCTTTATGGGAGCGAGAGTCATATTGCCGAGCACGGTCATCTGCGGGAACAGATTGAACTGCTGAAAAACCATGCCCATTTTTTCTCTCATTTTGTTGATGTCGGTTTTTCTGTCCATGATGTCGACACCTTCAAAGAAGATGTGACCGCTTGTGGGTTCTTCGAGTCGGTTGAAGGAGCGAAGAAGAGTCGACTTACCACTGCCCGAAGGTCCAATGATAACAACAACCTCACCTTTTTTGATGTCGATGTCTACTTCACGGAGGGCATGAATCTTCCCTTTGAAGCATTTGGAAAGCTTTTTGGTAGAAAGGATTATATTATCGTTCACTCTTACGCAGCCTCCTTTCGAGGATGGATACAAATTTGCTGAACACCATTACCATAACAAGGTAAATTGCTGCTACTGCAAGGAGTGGGAAGAAAGCATCGTAGGTTCTTCCTCTGATGATATCGCCGCCACGGGTGAGGTCCTGAAGAGCAACATAGCCGCAGACGGAGGTTTCTTTGAGGAGCACTATAAATTCGTTTGCAAGAGCAGGGAGCACATTTTTAAATGCCTGAGGAAGAACTATGTAAAACATCGTCTGCACATAGTTGAAGCCAAGGCTTCTGCCTGCCTCGGTCTGACCTTCGTCTATACTCATGATGCCCGAGCGCACAATTTCGGCAACATATGCACCGGAGTTGATACCAAATGCAAGCACTGCAACCAAAACTTTGTTGTTTGATGTAACAAAGATTACATAGTAGGCAATCATAAGCTGAACGGTAACAGGTGTACCCCTTATAACTGTGAGGTAGATGTTGGCGATGGAGTTGAAAAACTTTAAAATGATTTTGCCCAGAGGCGATCTTGTGCGATCGATGAGCTTATCGTGTGTGGAACGCACGCCTGCAAGTATAACACCTATCACAATGCCTAAGAGCACTGCAAAAAATGTGACCTCAAGTGTAACCAAAAGACCGTCGGTGAGATAGTGCCAGCGATCGTCTTTTATAAAATTAAGAAAAAATCTTTCCTTAAATGTCATATCTTTTAAGTCCTTTCAAAAAATCGTAAAAGAGGCAGATGAAAACCTACCTCTTTTAATGGTTATAATTTGTTTATCAAAGAATTATTCTTCGATATATTTTGCCATGATAGCGTCAACTGTGCCATCTGCAAGGATTTCTTCAAGAGCTGTGTTGATTTTGTCTAAAAGCTCGGTGTTGCCTTTTTTGAGAGCGATAGCGTATTCTTCGATTGAATATGCATCGGAGATGATTGTGAGGCCTTCGTTAGCTTCTACGAGAGCTTTTGCAACTTCACCGTCGATAACTACGCAATCAACTTTACCGTTTTTGAGGCTTTCTACTGCGAGAGCACCGTTCTGATAACGGTCTACTGCATCGTCGCCGAATTCTTCGGTAACCTGTGTGTCACCTGTGGTGTTGATCTGAACACCGATTTTTTTGCCTTCGAGATCGGCTTTAGCTGCGATTTCGCCATCTTCTAAAACGATGATGGACTGAGCTGTTGATGTGTAGGGGATTGTGAAGTCTACCATGTTCTTTCTGTCTTCTGTGATGGTGATACCGCTCATAGCGATGTCGGTTTTACCGGTCTGTGCAGCACCGATAACGGAGTCGAAGCTCATGTCCTGAGGTTCGAGTGTCATACCGATTTTAGCGCAAACAGCTTCCATGATTTCGATGTCGATACCAACGATTTTGTCGTTCTCGTAATATTCATAGGGCGGGAAGTCAGCACTTGTTGCCATTGTGAGAACTGTGTCTTCTTTTGAACCTGAATCATTTGAGCATGCTGCGAAGCAAGCTACTGCGAGTACTACTGCTAAAACGAGTGAAGTGAGTTTAAGAAATTTTTTCATTTTTGTTTCCTCCAAAATAAATTTTTTTGATTTACAAAAAGTGCAAATCCTTTTGACAAGAATAATTCTAGCACACAAAACATATGCTGTCAACACTTTTATGCAAAATTTAAACACTTTTTTCATATTTTTACAATAATTATGCACCAAAAGCGCAATTTTATGTATATTTTTTGTATAATTATTCAATTTTATGCAGTTCTTTATGAATAATTCATGCAAAACTTTCCGTCGCAAAAGCTGACACAAAAGAAAACTTTTGCCCCCAAATCGCTATGGGCAATTGTTTTTTAAGACGGGAAATCGGAGGCTTTGTCTTTTTAAAACGAGCAAAACCATTTCCCTTTTCAGCCCTGCCTTGATATAATTTATATGGTAGATAGAAAAACGAAGGAGGATAAATTATGGAACTTGTCAGAGCACTGAAAAAAGCTTTGCCCATATCATACACAGAGGAATATAAGGCAAAACGGGAGGAGAATAAGCTGATAGAAATCCCTGTGCATCAGATCAGCGCCAATCCCCATCAGCCGAGGATCCGTTTTGACTCGTCGGCTATTGGAGAGCTGTGTGAGTCGATTAAAAAATACGGTGTGATACAGCCGATAACCGTGAGGCGCCTTGCAAACGAGCGCTATGAGCTTGTGGCAGGAGAGAGAAGGCTGAGGGCATCGGTTATGGCAGGACTTTTAAAAATTCCTGCAATTGTGGTGTCGCTTGGCGATAATGACTCGGCAGTTGTGGCTCTTATTGAAAACATCCAGAGGGAAAACTTAAGCTTTATGGAGGAGGCAGAGGGCTATCGCAACCTTTTGTGTTCTTTTGGATTCACTCAGGAAGAGCTTGCAAAGCGCCTCGGAAAAACTCAAAGCTCGGTGGCCAACAAAGTGAGGCTTTTGAAATTGTCAAGTGCAGTGAGAGAAGTAATAAAAGAAAGCTCACTCACCGAGCGCCACGCAAGAGCGCTTCTGAGACTTGAAGACGAAGACAGACAGCTTCAGGCACTTGAAAAAATAACCGAGAAAAATCTCAATGTGGCACAGACGGAAGAGCTTATTGAAGAAATGCTCACGAAAAAAATAAAGAAAAAGTCGGACATAAAATCATTTGCATCAAAAACACCTGTCAAAGATGTGAGAATCTTTGCAAACACTGTGCGCCATGCAATTGATGTAATGCGCAAAAACGGGATTGAGGCAGAGAGCATAGATAATGAATGTGAAGAATATTATGAATACATCATTCACATACCGAAAGTATAGAAGGGATGTAAAAATATTCCAGAACGCAAAAGGCAGAAAAATATAATGTTTTTGTGCATATGATTAGTTGAGAACAAAATTTTCATAAATGTGGAAAACCATCGTCTTTAAAGACGATGGTTTTCTCTTATCTGTTGCCTTTTGCTCTTGACAAACCTCTCCCTCGCAGCACCTTTGTACAGCTTCGGGCTACTGTGCCAATCGAGAAAAACTCTCGATTGGCATTCGGTTTGTCAATTCTGAAAAATTTTTCCTATCCCTTGAAAACAGAATACAAAAAATCATACAAAAAACTAATTATCTCTTAACATCTCCACGGGAGATAGCTACCTCATAGCCTGCTTTTCTTACAAGATCTCTGAGAAGATTTAAGCTTTCAGCAGCTTCTGCACCCGAGTATGCTTTATTGTCATAGAGAGAATAATGTGCTCTCACAGAAGACGGTGAAAGATTTGGCATAACAACATTGGCACCTATCTTGAGCGCTCTTATTCTGCCATCTTCCGAAAGTGTGCCGAGGGCAGTTGTGGCAGGGATGAGAGCATGGGGGAACATAAGACGGAGTATTGCAATGAGTCTGAGTGTCAAATCAAGACTTCCGTTTGGGTAGTCTTTAAACGGGGTGTCGGTGTGAGACAAAAACGGTCCTATGCCAATCATGTCGGGGTTTAGCTCTTCGAGGAAGCGCAAATCCTTTATGATGGATTCATCTGTCTGAAAAGGCGAGCCAACCATAAAGCCTGAGCCTACCTGATAGCCTATATCTTTCAAATTGAAAAGACATTGTTTTCTCTCTTCAAGCTTCATAGAACCCGGGTGAAGCCTGCCATAATGCACCTCGTCGGCAGTTTCGTGACGGAGAAGATAACGGTCGGCGCCTGCATCGTAGAGTCTTTTGTAGCTCTCAAAGCTTCTCTCGCCAAGGGAAAGAGTTACTGCCACATCGGGATGATGAGTTTTTATGTCATATATAATGGAAGACAGACAGTCGTCGGTGTAATATTCATCCTCGCCTCCCTGAAGCACAAAGGTGCGAAAGCCAAGGTCATAGCCTACCTTGCAGCAGGCTAAGATGTCGTCTTTTGTGAGACGGTAGCGATTTATATTTTCGTTGGCACATCTTATGCCGCAATAGAGGCAGTTGTTTTTGCAGATGTTGGAAATCTCAATAAGACCTCTTATGAAGACCTCGTTGCCATAGACCTCTTTGCGCACACGGTCGGCCTCAGCAAAAAGGAAGCCAAGGTCGGCATCGTCTTTCAAAAGATACAAAAGCTCATCGTCGGTGACGGGTTTTGAAAGAGAAAGCTTATTTACAATGTCACATGTCTTCATCGCACTCTCCCCTTTCAAATCTTTCTGAAAACGAGTGCCTTTCGCCCGAAAGCTTATATTCGGGGAAGGTGTCGACCATAACATTGTGTATGCTTTCAAAAAGATTGTGTTCGATGTCCGCGTTGGTTTTTTTGAGTTCTTTTATGAGCATTTTTGTGTCCTGTCGTTTCGATTCGCCTGTACCGTCGCCTCCTGCTAAGTTTTCGGTAAAGCGGCACGCACACTGAAGGAACGAAAGGTCATTATAGTCACGCCAAGCCTCTATTGCATCTTCGAGTATGCAATACATGGGACGAATGAGCTCCATGCCTTCAAAATTTGTGCTTTTAAGGCGTGGGAGCATAGCCTGAAGCTGACTTGAGTGCATCATTGCCATGAGAGTGGTCTCTATAACATCGGACATGTGATGCCCAAGGGCAATTTTGTTGCAGCCTCTTTCTTTTGCATTGGCATAGAGATGCCCTCTTCTCATGCGGGCACAAAGGTAGCAGGGCGATTTTGTCACGGTGTTTGCCACATCGAAAATGTCGGATTCAAAGATTTCGACATCTATGTTCATAAGACGGGCATTTTCTTCGATTTTTTCTCTGTTGGCTTTGTTATAGCCGGGGTCCATGGCTAAAAACACAAGCTCGAAGCTTACGGGCGAATGACGGTGAAGCTCTTGCATAAGCTTTGCAAGGAGAAATGAGTCTTTGCCGCCCGAAATGCACACAGCTATCCTGTCACCCTCTTCGATGAGGTTGTATCTCTTGACTGCCTCGATAAACGGTGCCCAGATTTGTTTTCTGAATTTTTTTATTATGCTTCTTTCAATTAAA
>JAZNBF010000113.1:0-5476 GCA_045586905.1 Clostridia bacterium | reverse complement strand
GCAGTTCAGTGATGAAAATCACTGGTGAAGAAAAGGACGTCCTTGACGCCATATCCGCAATAGACGCCATAGCCACCCTTTCAAAAAAGGACACCTTGACCACAACTCAAATTTGTATGGTCATTGATATGGTCAAAAGCGGACAAGTGGCTTCTCTCAATGATTTGATGGGCACTGTGGCAATCACCGCAAAGGGCAAAGTCATACGCCCCAAATCACTTGGACAAAAGGAATATGTTGATGCAATCCGCAAAAACAAAATCGTATTTGGCATAGGCCCTGCCGGCACAGGCAAAACCTATCTTGCAGTGGCAATGGCAGTCAAAGAGTTCAAGGCAAAAAATGTCAGTCGTATAATTCTGACCCGTCCTGCTGTTGAGGCAGGCGAAAAGCTTGGCTTTTTGCCGGGAGATCTTCAAAATAAGGTCGATCCGTATCTCCGCCCTCTCTACGATGCCCTCTATGAAATGTTCGGCACCGAGGCCTATGCCCGTCTCAGTGAAAAAGGAGCCATCGAAATTGCCCCTCTTGCCTACATGCGAGGCCGCACTCTTGACGATAGCTTCATCATTTTAGACGAAGCCCAGAACACCACCCCCGAACAGATGAAAATGTTTCTCACCCGTATCGGATTTAATTCAAAAGCCATAATCACAGGTGACATCACTCAGATAGATCTTCCCGATGGCAAAAAAAGTGGACTCAAGGATGTAATCTCTGTTCTCAAAAACATAGACGATATAGCTTTTTGCTTTTTAACCGAGCAGGATGTTGTCCGTCATCGCCTTGTTCAGAAAATAATCAAGGCCTACGAAAAGCGCGATGCAAAAAGAGCAGCTTCTCATCCCCGCGACAAAAAACAGGAGACAAAACAATGACAAATCAGATTTATGTTGAAGATTTAAGAGAAAAACCAATCCTTACCGATGAAATGACATCTCTCCTTATGCAAACTGTCACAGCCACCCTCGACTACGAACAAATTGACATTCCTTGCTTTGTGAGTGTTTCCATAGTCGAACCCGACGAGATTCAATCGCTCAATTCAGAGCATAGGGGAGTCGACTCTGTAACCGATGTTCTTTCTTTTCCGGTTGTCAATCTCATAGACGGCTCCGGGTCAGATGATGCCGGCGACTACTACGAGGGCAGGCTGATTCTTGGCGATGTTGTGCTTTGCGCCAAAAGAGCCGAGGAGCAGGCAGAGCAGTTCGGCCACAGTATAGAGCGCGAAATGTGCTATCTCACCTGTCACTCTGTTCTTCATCTCATAGGCTATGACCACGAAGACGATGCCGAGCGCGAGATAATGCGCACAAAAGAAGAAGCAGTTATGGATATAATGAACCTAAGGAGAAATTAAAATGTCCGGATTTAAATCAGGCTATGTCGGCATAGTTGGCAGACCAAATGTCGGCAAATCAACTCTTTTAAATACAATGCTTGGTCAGAAGATTTCAATCATATCAGCAAAGCCTCAGACCACCCGCAATAAAATTCTTGCCATAATGACCGAAAATGACAGTCAGGTTGTCTTTCTTGACACTCCCGGTTTTCATACTCCTCGCACCAAACTTGGCGAGAATATGATAAAGGCTGTCAATGCAACCATCGATGAGGTTGATATGCTTCTTATGGTAGTAGAACCTAAGACTGAAATTTCACCAAACGAGCAAAAAATTCTCGAAAAAATAGGGGACATCCCCGCCATTTTAGTCATCAACAAAATTGACACCGTAAAAAAAGAAGAACTGCTTTCTGTTGCCAAAGCATACAGCGAAGCGCACAATTTCAAAGAAGTTGTTTTCGTTTCGGCAAAGTCGGGAAATGGTGTTAAACTTTTGAAAGACATTATCTGGCAAAATATCTCCGAGGGTCCCATGTACTATCCCGAAGATATGATAACCGATCAGCAGGAGCGACAGATAGTGGCCGAGATAATCCGCGAAAAGATGCTTCACCTTCTTGACAAAGAAGTACCTCACGGTATTGCCATAGAGATAGTCAAAATGAAGCAAAGACAAAAAGGCGATGATACCATCTATGACATCAGCGCCAACATATACTGCGAAAAAGCTTCCCACAAGGGCATTATTATCGGAGCAGGAGGCAAAACCTTAAAGACCATAGGCACCAGTGCCCGCATTGAATGTGAAAAACTGCTCGATGCCAAAGTCTTTCTTGAGCTTTGGGTTAAGGTAAAAGCCGATTGGCGCAATTCAAACAACAGTCTCAGAGAATTTGGCTTAGACGAAATATAACGGAGAGAAAAATGTCTGTAATTAAAACCAATGGTTTGATTTTAAAACACACCAACATGAATGATAATGACCGTTTGTTCACGATTTTTTGTCCCGGTCATGGCAAGATGAGTGCCCTGTCAAAAGGCATTCGCTCCCACAAACACAAAGATTTTGCGGCACTTCAGCCATTTTGCTATTCCGAACTTGTCGTTGACACATCCAGAGGTCTTGGCTATATTTCATCTGCGCAGATAATCGAAAACTTTTTTGACATACGCCAAAGTGTTGAAAAAATGAGTCTTGCGTCTTACATAACCGACCTTGTTTCTTTCATGGCAGACGAAATCATCTACGACGAAGACTTTTTTCGTTTCACACTAAACACTCTCTATATGATATCAAAAGCAACCGATACCAAAGATATGCCTCTTTTAGATGAGCTTCTCAGACTTAAGGCAATATATGAGCTCAAAGCAGTAACCACAGCAGGCTACATGCCCGATTTTTCTTCGTGTATTACTTGTGGCTCTTCAAAAGAGCTTGAATATTTCGACATCTACAACGGTGGTGCAGTGTGCTCTGTATGCGGCAAAACCGGCAAAGCATTTGAAATTGCCGAAATATCAAAGCCGACTTTAGATATGATGGCATATATCTGTATGTCCGACCATAAGCAGTGCTTTAGTTTTAAAACCTCTCCCGAAGCCATACGCGAAATGGGCTATATAACCGAAACCTATCTCATAAATAAGCTCGAACTCGTTTCTGCACAGCTTGAATATTTTAAAAATATCATAAAAAACTGATTTTATTCATCAATAATTAACAAAACAGTGCACTTTTTTGAGCACTGTTTTCTTTATAATTTATAAATAAGGTAAATTTTTCTGACAAAGGCTTGAATTTTTAAAAATTTTATTATACAATGATGAGTGGTAAAAAAGAAAATGGAGGTAATAAGAAAATGGCACAGAAATATGTATATCTTTTTTCTGAAGGTAATGCCAGCATGAGAGAAATTCTCGGCGGTAAAGGCGCAAACCTTGCTGAAATGACCAACATTGGTCTCCCCGTTCCACAGGGCTTCACAGTTTCAACAGAGGCTTGCACACAGTATTATGAAGATGGCCGCAAAATTAACGACGACATCCAGGCACAGATCATGGAATACATTTCCAAAATGGAAGAGATCTGCGGCAAGAAGTTCGGCGATAAGGAAAATCCCCTTCTCGTATCAGTTCGTTCAGGTGCTAGAGCATCTATGCCCGGTATGATGGACACAATCCTCAACCTCGGTCTCAACGAAGAAGTTGTTGAAACCATGGCAGCAAAAACAGGCAATGCAAGATGGGCTTGGGACTGTTACAGAAGATTCATCCAGATGTATTCAGACGTTGTTATGGAAGTAGGTAAAAAATACTTCGAACAGCTTATAGATGAAATGAAAGAAGAAAAGGGCGTTAGTCAGGATATCGAGCTCACAGCCGAAGACCTCAAAGCTCTTGCAGCATCTTTCAAAGCAGAATATAAAAACAAAATCGGCAAAGACTTCCCCTCCGATCCTAAGGAACAGCTCATGGGTGCAGTTGAAGCCGTATTCCGTTCATGGGACAACCCCCGTGCAAACGTATACCGTCGTGACAACGATATCCCTTATTCATGGGGTACAGCTGTTAACGTACAGATGATGGCTTTCGGTAACATGGGTGACGATTGCGGTACAGGTGTTGCCTTTACCCGTGATCCCGCAACAGGCGAACCCGGTCTTATGGGTGAATTCCTTGTAAATGCACAGGGCGAAGACGTTGTTGCAGGTGTTCGTACTCCTATGCCTATCGCTCAGATGGCAGAAAAATTCCCCGAAGCTTTTGCTGAATTCAACAAAGTATGTGCAATTCTCGAAGACCATTACAGAGATATGCAGGATATGGAATTCACCATTGAAAATAAAAAGCTCTACATGCTCCAGACAAGAAACGGTAAGAGAACTGCAAAAGCTGCTCTCAAAATCGCTTGTGACCTCGTTGACGAAGGAAGTCGGAGGCCAAGCGGGCTTAGGAAGACAACATATTAGGACAACTCCTTGGCTCACAGAACGACATGGCTACGATCCGACTTTGAATTCAGCAAAAGCTTCGGGGAATTTTTCTGCCATCTGAGCGATAGGCATAGGAGTACGAACACCTGCAACAACGTCTTCACCCTGTGCATTGGTGAGGAACTCACCCATAAGGCCGCGCTCACCTGTAGCGGGGTCACGGGTAAATGCAACGCCTGTACCGCAGTTGTCGCCCATGTTACCGAATGCCATCATCTGTACGTTAACAGCGGTACCCCAGGAATAAGGAATATCGTTGTCACGACGGTATACGTTTGCACGGGGGTTGTCCCAAGAACGGAAAACGGCTTCGATAGCGCCCATAAGCTGTTCCTTCGGGTCAGCAGGGAAGTCCTTGCCAATCTTAGACTTGTATTCAGCCTTGAACTGTTCAGCCAAGGTCTTAAGGTCATCAGCAGTAAGCTCAACGTCCTGCTTAACGCCCTTTTCTTCCTTCATTTTGTCGATAAGCTCTTCAAAATACTTCTTACCAACTTCCATAACTACGTCAGAATACATCTGAATGAAACGACGGTAGCAGTCGTAAGCCCAACGTGCGTTGCCAGACTTTGCAGCCATGGTTTCAACAACGTCTTCATTAAGACCAAGGTTAAGAATGGTATCCATCATACCGGGCATGGATGCACGTGCGCCCGAACGAACAGAAACGAGAAGAGGATTCTCCTTGTCGCCGAACTTCTTGCCGGTGATTTCTTCCATCTTAACAATGTATTCCATGATTTCTGCCTGAATATCATCGTTAATCTTTCTGCCATCTTCGTAGTACTGTGTACAAGCCTCTGTTGTAACAGTAAAGCCCTGTGGTACTGGAAGACCAATCTTAGTCATTTCAGCAAGGTTTGCACCTTTACCACCAAGCAATTCTCTCATTGACGCATCGCCTTCTGAGAATAAGTAAACAAATTTTTTACTCATCGGTTTATCCTCCTATGTTTTTATTAGGCGCTATAGCACCCACGTTATCTATTCTAACTATTCTATTATACCACAAATTGTAAAAAAGTCTACACATTTTTTTAACTTTGTTGATAATATTTATGTAAACTTAAAAATCTTGTGAAAATTTATCACTTTTACCGATAAAATGATAGTTTTTTGTGCTATTGGATAGACA
>JAZNBF010000112.1:0-5312 GCA_045586905.1 Clostridia bacterium | reverse complement strand
AGCGCCTTTTGCATCAATAACTTCAGCGCCTGTGGGGATTTCAATGTCGCGAGACGTTCCAAAATCAGCTATTTTATCGTTATCTATGAGAATGATACCATCCCAGATGATACCATTTTCTAAAACGATCTGAGCATTTGTTATTGCTTTCATTGAAAATCATCCTTTCTTTAGATTATGTAAGAAAATCTAATGTATGGACAAATGCCCACACATTAGATTTTTCAGTAGTTTTATTATTAATAACCAACTTTTTCCCAGCACTCGAATGGAGCTGCAAGTTCTTCGCTGATGTAAACCTGAGTTTTCTTTGTCTGAAGCATGGAGCTTGGGAGATAAGGTGTGATAGGACCATGTGTGCAAAGACGACTTGTCATTCTCTGCCATGAAGAGAATGTGCCACAGGTTGCAAGTGCATGAACTTCGATTCTTTCTTTTGCACGCATAACATCGAGAGGTCCGATGGTTGCAGCGCAAGGAGGAACATTGGCAATGTCACCTGACTGACCGAATGTACCGTTGAGAGAGTTCTGCATGATGGTCATGGGATGAAGTTTTACAATCTGTGCAGGCTGATTGAGCCATTCTTCGATGTCACCTGAACCGATGAATTCGGGAATAGGATCAACAAATGCCATGTGACCTGCCCAACCGGGAGATGTGGATGCGATATCTGCACCTGTACCCTCGGTGATGTCGTCTATAATTTTGGAATAGTCTTTGATGTTTGCATTTGTGGGGAAGTGAACATTCTCCATGGGCATACGGAGCTTTTCATCGATCTGATAGTAGAGATATTTGATCATTGAGTGTGCAAAGCCTGCTTCGTATGTGATGGGAGCGATGTTGCCATTTTCATCTGCCCATTCATCTTCTGCTACAAGGTGAACCTTGCTGCAATCAACACCGAAATAGTTGATGAGCTGTGCAAGAGGAATGTATGTATCGGGTTCGGGGTTGCCGAGGATCATTGTGAAGCTCTTTCCTGCTTCAGATGCAGCTCTGAGACGCTCGAAAAGTGTGGCAATGAGAACGGGATGGGGATTCATCATAACTTTTACGTTAAATTCGGGATGCCACCAAGCTTCTCTTTTTTCGAGATCTTTGCCACTGAGGCTACGAACATATTCGCAAACCTTTTTATCCTTAAAAGGAACAAATTCATGTGGCTGAAAATCAAATTTTGTTGCTGGATCAACATTAAAATTGCTCATTTTAAAAATTCTCCTTAAAATATATTAATTTAAGTACAGTATACTAGCAACGCCAAAAATTGTCAAGCAAAATAGACACATTTTCAAGATAAAATTACACTTTTTCAGATTTTTATTCTATGTCTATTTCATCAAAAGTGTCTTTAAGGAAATGGCCATGCATATCATTGCCGACTTTGCCTATAAAAGCAGCTTTACCACCCATTTTTTGAACAACTACCAAAAGATTTGCGGGAGCACCTCCGAGATTGTGTTCAAAAAGTGTGTTACCATTTTCGGACTTGCCATGGTATGTAAAATCTATGAGAATTTCGCCAAGGAAAGTGACATCATATCGTTTCATACTGTTTGCCTCTCATATTCATATACTATAAGATACTTAGTAGTATCAAATATACTCAGCAGCGTAAAATATGGGACAGTGAAAGATAAAAAATTCGTCTTTAAATTTGTAAATGCTATTGCTTTTTTCTCTGAAAGGTGTAAAATAATACTATAATTACAATTAGCTGTAACTAATAAGAAAAAATACACTCTTTTTACGAAAGGAACATGAAGATGAAAATAGGTTTTTCAGAAATCAACATCACACCTGACAAAAAGATTTCCCTTGCAGGTCAGTTTGCTGAAAGAATATCGGAATATGTGGAAAAGCCACTTATGGCAACAGCACTTGCAATTGAAGAAAACGGTGAACAGGCTGTGTTTGTGTCATGTGATCTTCCTTCTACCAACTGGAAGCTTACAACAGCTGTGAGAAAAGCTCTTGAAAACAACGGAAAAGGCCTGGACCCGAAAAAGGTTATTCTTTCTGCTATTCACACCCACACAGGCTATGCTTACGGTGGTGGGCAGAAGCTTTATACCGACGGTGTTATACATGGACTCAGAGATAACCTCATAAGACTCCTCAAACCCGGACAGAAATATGTTGAAAAGGCAGATGTTTCGAAAAACCCAGATATTGCAACTGCCGATGAGTGTTTTGCTCTTCTGACAGAAAGGCTGCCAAAGGTGATTCTCGATGCATGGGAAGCAAGAAAAGAAGGCGGATTTATAAACGCATTTGGCAGAGCGGCTGTGGGTATGTGCAGAAGAGCGGCATACTCCGACAACACTGCCCAGATGTGGGGAGATACAAACACTGCAGTGTTTGAAGCGCTTGAGGGTGGTAATGATTCGGGCATTGAGCTCCTTTATTGCTTTGATGACAAAAAAGAACTTACAGGTATTGTTGTAAACCTTGCCTGCCCTGCTCAGTGTGTGCAGCACAGACTATTTGTGTCACCTGATTTCTGGGGCGAGGTTAAAGTGAGACTCAGAAAATATTTTGGCAAAGACATTTTCGTTCTTCCTCTTTGCTCTGCCGCAGGCGACCAGTGCCCTGTTGACCTTGTGAGATGGGTTGAGCCACTTTCAGAGCTGAATGATCCGAATTGTGTGAGAAACAATCCACCGAAAAGAAAAGCAGACCCGTCTATGTTTGACCTTGAGGGTATGTATAAAGTTGGCAAAAGAATTGCAAACGAAATTATCGAGGTGTGGGAAGAAGGTCTTGATGAAATTCAGGAAAGTGCCACATTTGAGCACAGAGTAATCGGCATGCCTCTTCCCATGAGAAGAGCAACCTTTAAAGATGTGGAAGATGCAAAAAGAGGCATAAAGGATTATCTCGAACTCAAAGATGGCGATGTTGACTACAATGATGTGGCAATGCTTCAGAGATATCTCGGTGTGCTTCAGAGATTTAAAGTGCAGGAAAAGCATGATGTGCTTGATGTTGAGATTCACATAATGAGGCTTGGCAATATTGCAATTGCTACAAACCCATTTGAACTTTTCCTTGACTATGGTAATCAGATAAAGGCTCGTTCGGATGCTGAGCAGACTTTCCTCATACAGCTTGCAAACGGTGCCGAAGGCTATCTGCCTACCAAAAAAGCAGAGGAGCATGGACATTATTCGGCATTTATTGCATCGGGTCAGATTGGCCATCAGGGTGGAGAACAGCTTGTGAGAGAAACACTTCAGAACATTAGAGAAATGTTTAAATAATCACTGACAGCATGTAAATAAAAACTGATTGAAGACAGTCTTCAATCAGTTTTTTATTTGCGGTATTTATAATTTGATTAAACAAGTGTTGCAACATGAAAAATTCAAGTATTTGACTAAATCTTATTTATTTTATTTTCCTTCATGTATTCTGTGGGGGTAATTCCTGTTTTTTCTTTGAAAATCCGGCAAAAGTGATAAGGATTGGCAAATCCGCATTTTTCGGAAATGGCATTGATTTTTAATACACCATCTGTCAGGAGTTGTTTTGCTTTATCAATCCTTATATCTATAATATATTGTTTGGGTGTTGTTTTGTAATGCTCTGTAAAAAGCTTTCTGAAATGCACTTCACTTAAATCGCATTTTTTGGCGAGGGTATGATTTGTAAGAGTTGGATCGTGATAGTTTTCCTCCAGATATTTTATTGCAGGAAAAAGAACGTTTGAATAGATACCTTCTGAGTCAGAAAGTTTGTACAGCATATTGTAAAAAATACCCATAACTTTGGTTCTGTTCTTTTCAAAAAGTGAGAGGGATTTCATTTGCTCGTAATCTTTTATGTAGGAATCGACATTGTTAATTGGTATTACTATCATCGTATCACAAAGAAAGTCCATGCATGTGAAATTGATAACGGGAAAGATTCCGTTTTTATCTCCATACAGAGTATAGGTTTCATTCTGAGGTAAAATGATTGCGTTGGAAGAGTTTGAAATATATTTTTTCCCTTTGTGAGTGTAGGTGATCTGCCCCTCTGTGCAGAAAGAAATACCATAGTTTTTTCTGTTTTTAATTTCTTTAAATCTGCCTTTTGGTGAACCAAAAGTTATTATGTCTGAAATACCGGTGACTACAATTTTGTTTAATAAATCCATACTAATCACACCTCTTTTTGATTATAAATATTTTTATCAAAAAAATCAACAAAAATATCCCATAAAACATCAAAAAGCTCAATGTATAATCACTTTATTCATTGTAATCTGCAGATTGTTTATTTATAATGCAAAATAAATAACAAAAAAGGAGTATATGCATTATGAGTAAAATGGAGTATTTAAAAGACATGCCCATTGCCGTTTTAGGTGGAGGAGCTGTGGGTAAAACCTGTGCTGCTGATATGAAACTGGCAGGCAGAGAGGTAAGACTTTTCGATATGATGCCTTTTGCTAAAAGTTCTTTGAAGGACGTAGAGAAAACAGGTATACTTTTGGATGGTATACAAAGAAACAAGTATTGTTTTGAACGTTCGGGAAGAGCTCACTTTGATATGGTAACATCAGATATCAAAGAGGCTGTAAAAGGAGCAGGTCTTATTGTTGTTGCCATGGGTTCATGGGGCCATGAGCCTCTTTTCCGTGAGCTTATTCCTAACCTTGAAGATGGTCAGGTTATCCACGTTTTCACAGATAACTTTGCTTGTCTCCTTTTCAGAAGACTTATGAAAGAAATGGGATGCAATAGAAAGGTAATCATTGGTGGATGGTCATCGGCACCATATGGAACACGTATTGAAAGTATCGGAAAATTCCAGTTCCCGCACGTTGGAGCAAAATATCGTGCTATAACACTTCGTGGTGCTGCTCTCCCCATGACAGATACTGATGACTTTTTGGAATCTTCAAAATATCTTCCTTGCATGGATGCTGTAACGATGGGTGACGGTCCGCAAAAAGCTGATACTGTTTTAGATGTGGATTTTGCAAATGTTAACCCTGTTATACACGTTCCGGCAACTGTGCTGGGTGTGTCTACAATGGAAAACTGGGGCGTTATTTTCTGCGGAAACGATAAAACTACATATTCAATGTATTCACACGGTTTGTGTCCGTCAATTTGTGAAGTACAGTATAAATTTTATAATGAAGAAATTGCTCTGGCAAAAGAAATCGGAGTAGGCTGCCCTGAATATAAATATGAAATGTTCTTCTCAAGAAGAAGTGTGCTCACTCAGGAATATATGGGATTGGATGAAGACGGAAACGACAATGTTGTTTTCCCGCTTGACCAGCCCTCAGATGAAGGAAACACAGGTCCTAA
>JAZNBF010000111.1:0-14170 GCA_045586905.1 Clostridia bacterium | reverse complement strand
GCTTGTGCCTGTCACATCAAAAGGTGTGCCAAAATCCGAAGCACCTTTTTTATAAACTGCATCTGCAACCTTTTCAAATTTTTCGCCTGTTGTCATTAAATGTCACCACCCAATTCATACCTTACAATAACATTGTCAAGTGCAGTTTCGATATCATTTATCAGAGTCTCGTGTCTTAATATTGCATCAGGTACAGTGTGCTTTTGATAAACATACTCTACTGTGAACGATTCTGTGACACTACTACCTGTCATTTCCAGCTCATCAACATCATCTGTAAGCCATTCGTCTTCAATTACAAACGATGATGTGGCATCACCGTTTTCATCAGCAGCAAAAGCAAGAGTTAAATAATAAACATTCAATCGAATGTCAAGCTCATATTCTTCGTTTGGAGTTAATCCCGTAAATGTATATTTAACTTCTGTACCTGCAACAAAAGTGCCTGTTATCACATCGCCATTTTTTGTTTGTTTGGTTTTAGTCAAGAGAATGGTTTTATCGGCTTTTTCTTCAAGACCTGCATCCACATAGCCTTCGCTTGCCAGTCCATTGATGCTTGGGATGAAAGGAGTGTCAGTTAAATCAGTATATTTCCCGCTAAAAGCAACAGGTGAAAAAACAGGCTTGTTTTTAATATATTTATCTGAATTGGCATCGGTCTCTGCCCAATCGGACATGACGTTTTTTTCTGCTCCATATTGTATGGAAAAAAGCTTTTCTTTTTCCGAGTCGGTGTAGTCGTTTGTCGAAAGAGATTTGCCGCTGACCTTGTCAACTTTTTCTCCAAGCCTCTCCAAAACCGTTTTTGCAAAATTGGGATCGTCCCCGAGAGCTCTGGATAGCTCATACAGTGTGTCGAGGGTTTCGGGAGCTGAATTTACCAGGCTTGCTATTGCCTCTTTAACAGCCTTGCCGCTTTGGGCATTTGGGCTTTCACCATCATATAACACATCTATGATTGGTTTGTCTTTCAAATCTTCATAGCTTCCGCTTATGGCAACAGACGAAAGAGAGGGTTTATTCTTTATGTAGCTGCTGCAATTTTCATCAGTCTCCTGCCAGTCAGGCGTGACATTCACCTCTGCCCCTGCCTCAATGAGTAAAAGCTTTTCTTTTTCTTCGTCTGAAAAGCTGTTTTTTGAAAGCATGAAACCTTCTTCTTTATCGACCTTGGATTGTCTGATATCAGTCACATCGTTTTTTAAATTATCTGCCTCTATGAGAAGTCTTGTTAAAAGGTTTGGATAAGAACCGAGAAGAGATGTACTGTATTCATTTGTGCTTATGCTTTCTGTCACAATCAGTCTGCCCTCTTTTGAATACCAGGTTTCTTTGATTGCATCGTCCTCTCTTTTGTATGCCGCAATCTGATAGACAATAACGCCCGAGAGTGTGGTGATGTTTCTTCCTATGTTCCACATAAGATATGTTTCACCATCCACTGTTTCTTTTATGAGATTGTCATCATCTGTGTTTACAACCTCAACATGACCGCCTATATCGGTTATAATCATCATTGTATACTCGGAAAAATCTTTGCCAAGCAAAAATTTGACTCTGTCGAAATTGTCGGTGAACTGCCCTATCTGCGGAGTGGCACAATCTATGCCACTCATCGCATCTATGATGCAAATACCGTCTTTTACTTCGCTCATACATTTGCCTCCTTTATGTTAATGCTTGTGGGGTATGACTTTTCAAGAAGACGAAAGCCTTTCATGATGGTGCCGATGGATATCATCGCCTTTTTATAGTCTTTGCTTTTTGTGTCAAAACGGATATGACACCAGCCTCCCCCATATGACCTTTTGAAGCCTGAGAGCTTCATTTTGCCAAGAGAGTCCATGAGTGTGTAGACAAGAATGGATACAGCGCAGCAGCACAGATCCATACCGTTGATTCTGCCTGCTTCGCAATGACCTAAAATGGTTATTTCTGTCATATGCGGCAAGGATTCCAATGATATTTGTGTCATAATCCAAGCCCCCTTCTTGCCTCTGTGAGAGTGGTGTTTCCCGGGAGATTTTTCCTGTATGCTTTTGTCATATAGTTTTCTTTTTTTGACGGTGATATCATATTTTCATTTGGCAGCATCTCAAAAGATGCATTCTCTCTGATTTTTTCCATCACTCTTTCCTTACCGTCAAAGTTCATCATCTCAAGGCACACAAGTGCCTGATTTGCAAGGGCAGGATTGAACATGCCGAGTTTGTAGAGCTCTTTTGCAAGCTCGTTCTGAGCCGATGTGGAAAAAGGATTTTCTTTTTGGCTCGACACAACGATATCGAAAATGGGTTCTCCAAGAGCATGGACATCTTTTTCATCGGTCACAATTTTCTTATAGAGCATGTCGTTTTGCACACTTAAAAATTCGAGCCCGTCTTTTTTGCCGCTTATGCGGAAACAGCGAGGCTCATCGTAGAACTGACGCATGAGCTCTATGACAAGATAGTTCACCTTTCTAAACGCTCTGTATGAGCTTTTTATCATGTCTCTCGAAAGCTTTGAGCCTGCCTCCTGAAGTGCTGCGATAGCACTTGCCGCAGTAACACCCGATGCTGTGCCACCCTGAGAAACATCCCTTGTGCCCGAGGTTTCTTTGAGCTCGTCTATCTTTTGATTGAGAAGAGCAATGACACTGCCATCAAGCTGAGAGACCTGAATTTCTCTTATGTTGCGCTCGTCAAGGCTGCCTGTGGTGTGCACAAACTCTTTTGTCCAGTCGGCAAATTCCTCTTCGTTTATGCCCGAGTTGTCGGAAATGAAAAAGCGGCGTCTGCCCGACTGAAGAGCATTTTTGAGTATTATCTGATTGAGCTTGTCAATATACATCTGCACATTTTTCATGACATCTATGTAGCCAAAGCCGCAGGGTGTGCCCTCGTCGGCAAAAAGAATGTCAAATACAAAGGGATATTTGCCATGGTCATAAAAGCCTCTTTCAAAAAGCAGAGGATCGTTTTCTGATGCATAGAGCACTGTGTCATTTACAAACTTGCAATAATGAACAACATCCCTGCCGCCCACATTCTTTTTGTAATACCAGTCTACAACTGCACTCTTTTCGCTTGTGTCCACAGCATCATCATAAATATACTGACACACATCAAATGTGCCATTGCCAAGCTTTCCTTCAAGATGCGGATATTTTTCGCATAGAAGGTCATTGGCCTCAAGCTCGACACAAAACACATTGCGGCTGTCCTGAATATCTTTTATGCCGCTTTCCCAGAACATGTTAAGAACATCTATCTGCTTTATGTCGACATCCCCCAGCCCCCCGCAAAGACGGTTGTTCCAGAAAACTCCATAGCAGCCTGTACCTGTTTTGAGCTTATACCACCATACATCGGAGTAAGTCTTTTCAAAATCGTTGTGTTCTAAAATGGCAGGGATGATATCGGAAAGCATAGCCGCCACCTCGGTATCGCTTTTTTCCCTCGGAAGAACACAAGGCTCGGGATAGTTATCCATGGCATCGGCATGTTTGTGGGCAATAGAGTTGAAAAGCCATGCCGAAGCAGTTTCGGGATCGGTGGGATTGCTCTTGCCAAGAACAGACCAGTGCTGAAGCTTCCACCATTTCTCATTTTCGACAATTCTTTTTTCGAGATTGATTTTGCCCTGCTTATATTTCTGAAGCAATCTGGCGGCCTTTTGCACATCTTCCCTTGTTATGGAGAGAATTTTTTTTGCGTTTTTTTCTTTCATGAGTTCTCCTTTCAAAAATAAGCCATCGCCAATGTATGGCTTTCCCTGCTAGCCATTGGCTACCCCTATACATATTTTATCGCAAACGGGGAAACAAACCGAAAGCAAAAACACGAAAAACGAAATGCATTCGCACGCCCGTAATGCGCGACTTTTACACGCCCAATCCGTTAAAATTTATGCAAAATAGGGTTGATTTGAAAAGTCAGTTTATGTTGACTTTTTTTTGTTGAAATGATAAAATATAATAAATATACATAGGAGGACAAGGCTATGGTATGTAAAGTATGTAAAAGAGAGCTCACCTCTCCTGTTTGCGACTTTTGCGGCGAAGACAACTCTGCCTATATGGAGCTTCAGGAAAAAGGCGGGGATGCACAGCCTGAACAGTATATCAACAACCTCAGCGAAGAAAAGCAAGGGGAAGTTAAAATAAAAAAATTCAAAATAGACTACAAAAAGCTTTTCGTACTCATCGGAGTGCTGGCACTTATTATTGCGGCAATTGTTATTGTCATAAGCTGGCTTATCCCTTCAAACGACAAAAACGACACAGAAAAAGGCATACTTTTTTCATCCGACATGCTCTCGGTGTGTGAAAACGGTGAATGGGGATATATTTCTTCGTCCGATCCGACAAAGTTTGCAATAGAGCCTCAGTTCCGTATTGCAAGCGATTTTATGGATGATGTTGCTTTTGTTATGATTGGCGACAAGTATGCAATGATAAACAAAAAAGGCGACCTTCTGACTGTGCCGAGATTTGATTCTTTTGCCAAGATATCTGATAACGGTTATATTCCTGTGTCGGAAGACGGTAAATGGGGATATATAAAACCCAATGCAAAATATGTTATAAGCCCCAAATTCTCTTCTGCTTCCCGCTTTTGTGGCGGAGTGGCAGTTGTTTCGGTAAACGGTGCCTACGGATACATTGGCGAGGACGGTGAATATACCATTGCCCCCCAATATGACATGGCTCTCGATTTTTCTGATGACAGTGGCCTTGCAGCAATCAAAGCAGACGGCAAATGGGGATATATCAACGCTGAAGGCGGCGCAGTGATAGAACCCCGTTTTGAGCAGGCTTTCACATTTGAAGACGGACACGCAACAGTTAAGCTCTATGGAGATTACGGTGTTATAGATACCGATGGCAAGTTTTTGATTGAGCCAATTTTTGATGAACATTTTGTTTTTGAAAAAGACGGAAATGCCACAGTGAAAACAGGCTCACGGTATGGATATATTGACGCCGAAGGCAGCTTTATAATTGCGCCTCGATACAGAGACATGGGAAGCTTTGGCGACCAGAGCCTCACCTATGCTGCCAGAGGCGATGGCAAATACGGATTCATAGACAAAGAAGGCAAATTTGTGATTGAGCCTCAGTTTGAAGATGCAGGCGAGTTTTCCTCGGGCATCGCTCCTGTAAAGTCTG
The DNA here is from genome assembly GCA_045586905.1 of Clostridia bacterium. GTDB lineage: Bacteria > Bacillota > Clostridia > UMGS1810 > UMGS1810 > RGIG1828. Next base: position 9,015 of record JAZNBF010000111.1, on the reverse strand, counting down.
ACGGACTGTGGGGTTATATCGGAGAAGACGGAAAATATGTGATCGATCCGCGTTTTTCATCTGCTTCAGCCTTCTACGCCGACGGATATGCCATTTGTGAGGATGCTCTCGGCAAAACAGTTGTGATAGATATTTCAGGAAATAATGTACTTGGTGCAGAAATGAATCTTTCTCATGCAATATCCAAATAAAAAGGGGATGAAGAAATGATTTGTCCTAATTGTAAAACAGAGTCTTTGGGTGCCAAGTGGTGTCCGGAATGTGGACTCCGGCTTGAAATCGAAGATGTTGCAAACATTGATTTTAACAAGTCCGAAAAAGGCGACACTCAAAAATTAAGACCTGTGTCTTTTCAGAAAGAAGAACTGAAAAATCCTACCCTGACACACAAAGATAAGCAGGGCGGCAAAAAAGAATCTTCCGGGCAGAAAAAGACGGGTTCCCGCTTCACAGACAATGGTTTTAACTATTGGGTCATAGCAATTGGCGTTGTGACTGTTTTGGTTGTACTTTTTATAATTTTGAAACTGACAGGAGTAATTCCTACAAAGCAGCCATCTCAGCTCCCTGCATCAAATGAAGAAGTTGTTTTGGAAAAAGAAGACAGCAGCACAATTCTTAAAACAGGTCTTGACGAGCTAAAGCTCGGCAACTATGACGAGGCCGAAACCATGTTTAAAGCAGTGCTTGAAACCGATCCCAAGAATGCTGAAGCAAACACACTTTATCAGATTGTGTACAACTACAATCGCAGTGCAAAAAAAATCCAGTCGGGCAAATATGAAGATGCCCGTGAGTTTTTCGATGAGATTCCTCTGGATTATGAAAACTATTCCATAAAAACCGACATCGAAAACCTCGACGAAGAAATTTCCGGATTTGAAATTGCATATCGGAGCTTCGAACAGGTGCAACAGCATATGTCTGAAGGAAGGTATGAAGATGCACTTGACACAATATCGCTCATAGACAAAAACTTCCTCGCAAAATCAGATGCTGTAACTCTCGATGAATACAGTGCCGAGATCAATAAGTATCTGGAAAGTCAGAAAGAAGAAAACAAAGAAGCCTCCGATGACGATATGAGTCACAAAAAAGCTGAAATAATCATCACCGAGTATTGCGAAGATCTGGCTATGGCTATAAACAGCAAGGATTTTTCAATCGTTGAAAAGCACATTAGCGGACAGCTTTACAATGACCAGAAAAAGAATGTGCAAAACTGCATTGACAAAGCCATGACAAAAAGCTTTGACAAACTGGAAATTATAAATGTGTATTCTGTTTCGGATACAAAATGGAAAGTTGATGTGTCGGAAGGTGAAACGCTGTATCATCAGGACGGAACACAAACTGCTGAAACAAGAAGCCGAACCTACACCATAGAATACATAGACTCGGAGTATTATCTTACAGCTTTAGAGTAAAATAAGATACAAAAACGGACTTTCACATTGTCAAAAGTCCGTTTTCAATATATTCAAAGCTATCGGAGGCAAAAAAATGAAATCCGAATATGAAGCATTAAAAAAAGAAATATCCTACCACAGCCACAGATATTATGTGCTCGACAATCCCGTTATAACCGATGCCGAATATGACCGCATGATGAGAAGGCTTCTCGAAATAGAGGCTGAAAATCCATCGTGGGTTGGCCCCGATTCACCGTCACAAAAAATAGGCGGCACAATACTTTCGGGTTTTGACCAGGTGGTGCACACGGTAAAAATGCAGAGCCTTCAGGATGCCTTTTCAAAAGAAGAGCTTGAAGAATTTGACAAAAAAGTGTGTCAGGCGCTCGGGAAAAGTGCCGAGTATGCTGTGGAGCACAAGATAGACGGACTTTCGGTATCACTCGAATATACCGACGGAATCTTCACAAGAGGCTCTACCCGTGGTGACGGTGAGGTGGGCGAAGATGTGACAGAAAATTTAAAAACCGTTATGTCTATTCCTCTCAGGCTTAACAAAAGCGTGCCCTATCTCGAAGTGAGGGGCGAGGTGTTTATTCCCAAAAAGAAATTTGCCGAAATCAACGAAGAGCGCGACAGAAACGGTGAGCAAACCTTTGCCAATCCGCGAAATGCGGCAGCAGGCTCGCTCAGACAGCTCGACTCATCTGTTGCCGCCAAAAGAGGTCTCGATATTTTTGTGTTTAACATACAACAAATTGAAGGTGTGGAAATAAAAAGCCACATCGAAGGTTTGCAGTTTTTAAAAGATGCAGGCTTTAAGGTAATACCAAACGAACGCATCTTCAGAAGCATGGAAGAAGCCATTAGCGAGGTGGAGAGAATAGGAAGCGAAAGACAAAATCTTTCGTTTGACATTGACGGAGCAGTTATAAAGCTCAATTCTCTTGCCGACCGTGAAAAGCTCGGCACCACCGCCAAAACACCCCGATGGGCAATTGCCTACAAATATCCCGCCGAAAAAAAGAAAACTAAAATAAATGCCATAACAGTGCAGGTGGGCAGAACGGGCGTGCTCACACCAAATGCCGAATTTGACACGGTGACACTTGCAGGCACCTTTGTGAGTCGTGCAACTCTTCACAATATGGACTATATAAAAGAGCACGACATAAAGATAGGCGACACTGTGATTGTGTATAAGGCAGGCGACATCATACCCGAGGTTGAAAAGGTCTGCTTTGAAGACAGAAAAGGCAATGAAAAAGAATTTGAAATGCCCGCTCTTTGCCCCTCGTGCGGAGCGCTTGTAAAAAGAGACGAAGGCGAAGCGGCATACAGATGTACGGGTGGTGCGATGTGCCCTGCTCAGCTTGAGAGAAGCATAACCCACTTCGTGTCGAGAGATGCTATGGACATAGACGGTATGGGCCCGTCGATTGTGGCAAAGTTACTCGAAGGAGGGCATATCAAAAATCCGTCGGACCTTTATTATCTTGATAAAGAAACCATTGCATCGATGGATAAACTCGGCGAAAAAAGCGCCGAAAACCTTGTGGCATCAATAGAAAAATCGAAGCAAAATGACCTCTCAAGGCTCGTGTATGCTCTCGGCATACGCCATATAGGACTGGGTAATGCTAAAATCATTTGCAAAAAACTGAAAGATATAGACGCTTTCTTTGAAACAGACAAAGAAGAGCTCACAGCCATCGACGGAGTTGGCGAAATTATGGCAGAAAGCATTACGATGTTTTTTGCCCAAAGCCATGTAAAAGACATGATACAGCGCTTCAAAGATGCAGGTGTCAACACACGCTACAAAGAAACCGAAAGCCTCGGCACTGCCCTCTCCGGCATGACAGTTGTACTCACAGGCACCCTCCCCACCCTTGGCAGAAAAGAGGCCGCAGAGCTTATAGAGAAAAACGGAGGCAAGGTGTCGGGCAGTGTGTCGAAAAAAACATCGCTTGTGGTGGCAGGCGAAGAGGCAGGCTCAAAGCTTACCAAGGCAAAAGAGCTTGGCATCACCATTACCGACGAAGAAGGCCTTTTGAAGCTTATTGAGGAAAAAAATGAGTGAAGAAACACTGATAAAACCAATAGCACACATATACAACGACTACACATCAAAGTTTGGCATACCACGCCAGAGCGGACTGTGCAAGGATGTGGTGTCGGAGATTGTGTTTGAAAAAGAATACAGAAGCGTCGATGCCTTAAGGGGCATTGAGGATTTTTCGCATCTGTGGCTCATATGGCAGTTTTCCGACAGCTTGCAAGATGAATTTTCACCCACGGTAAGACCTCCAAGACTTGGCGGAAACAAAAGGGTGGGCGTGTTTGCAACCCGTTCACCGTTTCGTCCAAACAGCCTCGGGCTTTCGTGCGTGAAGCTTTTGGGAGTGAAGAAAGCTGAGCAAAACGGAACTGTTCTTGTGGTTGGTGGTGCCGACCTTAAAAACGGGACCCCCATTTTCGACATAAAGCCATACCTTGCTTTTGCAGACTCAATAGCTGATGCAAAAGGCGGCTTTGCCGACGATGTGCTCGGATATGGGCTGAAGGTTGATTTTCCAAAGGAGCTTTCTGATAAGATAACACCTGAAAAGAAAAATGCACTCCTCACCATTTTGCAAAATGATCCCCGTCCGTCATACCACTCATCTCCCGAAAGGGAATATGGATTTGAGTTTGGCGGATATGAAATAAAATTCAAGGTATATGATGACACTATAAAAGTGACAGACATAAAAAACACAGAAAAGAGGTAAAACATTATGAAAATCGCACTTATCAACGAAAACAGTCAGGCAGCAAAAAATGCTTTGATTTGTGACACACTCAAAAAGGTTGTAGAGCCCATGGGACACAAGGTGTTCAACTATGGAATGTACTCAGCTGAGGATCAGGCACAGCTCACCTATGTGCAGATAGGCATTTTGGCCGCTGTTCTTCTTAATTCAAAAGCCTGCGACCTCGTTATCACAGGTTGCGGTACAGGCGAAGGCGCCTGCCTTGCATGCAATGCATTCCCCGGTGTGCTTTGCGGCCATGTGGTAGACCCGACAGATGCCTATCAGTTTACTCAGGTTAACAACGGAAACTGCATTTCTCTCCCCTTTGCAAAAGGTTGGGGTTGGGGAGCCGAACTCAATCTCAGCTATGTGTTTGAAAAGCTCTTCGTAGAAGAATGGGGCGGCGGCTATCCAAAGGAAAGAGCAGTGCCCGAGCAGAGAAATGCACGCATTTTGAATGAGGTTAAAAAGGTTACTCACACCTCTCTCACCTACATATTGAAAAACCTCGACAGAGACCTTGTGAAAGGCGCACTTTCGGGCGAAAAATTCAAAGATTACTTCTTTGCAAACTGTCAGGACGAAGAAATTAAAAAGTGTGTAAAAGATATAATCGGTTAAAAAATTTGCGCAAATATAAAAACAGTGTCTGTATTGGATGTTTTTACAACACAGACACTGCTTTTTTTTGTGAAAAAACACCATGTGCTTTTTTTGTCAAAATATGATAAAATATATATGACAAAAATATATTCAGCGAGGTTTTTATTATGTTTAAGGTTGGCGACAAAGTGCTTTACGGGTCCGACGGAGTGTGCAAAATAATTGATATAACCGAAAAGTCTTTTAATGGTGTTTCTGCTATGTTTTATGTTCTTGAGCCCATTTTTTCAAACAGTTCGACATTTTTTGTGCCAACTGAAAATGAAAAACTCACTTCAAAAATGAAGTATATTCTTTCTTTGGATGAGCTTGAAAAAATCACAGAGAAAAAACCACCCAAGTCACAATGGCAGACAAATGACCTTTTAAGAAAAGAAAATTTCAAAATGGTTATATCGGGAGGCAGCATTGAAGATATTGTATCGGTGCTAAGATTGATAGCTGAGCATAAAAAAGAGATTGAACCCATGGGCAAAAAGCTACACAAAGCAGATGAGAGCATCTATAAAGATGCTTTAAAAATCATATATGAAGAATTCAGTCTCTATAAAGACCTTACAAAAGATTATGTTGAAAAAATAGTATTAAGAGAAAAATAATAAAACTTTGTATAAAATTAAAAATATAGCCAATACTTAGAGTAGCATTTAAAACGAAGGTGATTTATCTTGAAAAAAATCATATGCGCTCTTTGTATTGGCTTTTTGTGTGCCCTGGTGATTCATGCAAAATTTGAAACAACAGAAGCGGCACTTTCACAAAATTTTATAAGACTGCATGTGCTTGCAAACTCTGACGAAAGCTGCGACCAGGAGCTAAAGCTTAAGGTGAGAGACCGGATTATAAAAGAAACAAAGGGAATATTTGATGAAAACACCGATTTCAGAGGTGCAAAACAGGACATATGTGCAAATATGGAAAAGATAAAATCTTATGCAACTGATGAAATACAGAAAAACGGATTTGACTATCCGGTAAAAGTCAGCCTGGGTGTGAGTGATTTTCCGACCAAAGAATATGGCGAAATTGTTTTGCCGAAGGGCAGATATGAGGCTTTGAAGGTGGAAATAGGCGAGGCAAAGGGCAAAAACTGGTGGTGTGTGCTCTTTCCGCCGCTTTGCTTTGTGGATGAAACATGCGTGACGGTGTCGGGCGCAGGAATGAGTGATGTTACAAACAGCCTCGGCAAAGACGGAAAAGAATTTCTCAGCACAGAAAAAAGCTCCGGTGTGGAGCTTAAATTCAAAACATATGAGCTTTGGCAAAGCGGAAAGAAAAAGCTTGCCATGATTTTTGAATAATAAAAGGGGATGTAAAAACTTTTGCAAATTTTTACATCCCCGCTTTGTTTTATTGCATCTGGGCATCGAGTATGAGCTGAATTTTTGAAAGAAGCTCTTTCTCTTTTTCCTCATCTTTGCCTGTCACTGCTTCGTATTCCCCGTAGAGCTCCATAAGCTTCTCGCCAGAGCATTCCACCTCAAGCCCTGTTTCCGATCTGGCAATTTTTGTGCCATCTTCTTTTTCTATGATTTCAATATTTCCGAGAGCACTTTTGTTTTTATCTTCTTCGGAAGAAGATGTAATTTCTGTCTGTTTTCTGTCCGGCTCACTTTCCGACGAACATGCCGCAAAGATGATTGCAACAGCAAACACAGACAGTAAAACCAATAATAATCTTTTCATTTTAAACCCTCATTATTTAATTTATATTGCATTGCCTTCGCCATCGAAAAGCGGCAACGGTTCGAGATATATTATATCATCACGGTCTTTGGCATCGCCTTCTGCAAGCACTGCCATTTTGCCGACTATTGTGCCGCCTGCTTTTTTGACGAGAGTTTCCATGGCGATGAGTGACTCGCCTGTGCTGATGACATCATCGACAATGAGTACTCTTTTGCCCTTTATTGCATCAACCTCAGCCTGACCTATGCAAAGCTTCTGCACATTGGCAGTGGTGATGGAATCAACATCTGTGGTGAGAAGATTCTCCATGTAGAGCTTTGGCGCTTTGCGGGCGATTATGTAGTTGTCGTCGCCATTTTGTCTTGCCATTTCATAGATGAGAGGCAAACTCTTGCACTCGGCAGTAAAAAGAATATCATATTCAGGCGCTCTCTCGAGAAGCGCACTGGCAGATGCTTTTGTCACCTCGACATCGCCAAAAAGGATGAAAGCTGCAATCTGAAGCTTGTCGTTTATTCTGAAAAGCTGCAAATCTCTTTTGAGACCTGCAATATTCATGGTATGGTATTTTTTCATTGTTTTTCCTTCTTTCTGTAACAGATACATATATTTTACACCAAACTCCAGAAATATTCAATACCAAAAAACATATAAAGGATGATTATGTATGGAAAGAAGATTAAAAGCTGTGTTTTTGTTGTTTGTGTCTTTGTCGGGGCTTCTTTTTTCAAAAATACTGTATCTCACTCTGGCAAAAAACGAGCAGTACGAAAAAGCAGTGATGGCACAGCAGTCGGGCAGTCTTGAGGTGAGAGGGGTAAGAGGAACTGTATATGACAGAAATCTCATACCGATAACCGAAAGAGAAAACGCACTCTGGCACATAACCGATGAAGCAAAGGCATCACAGGGAGAAGGCAATGCCTCTTTTATGCTGCCATCAAGAAGCAACAAAGACGGGTTTTGCGCGCACATTTTGGGCTACACATCACCGGACGGGGCAGGACTTTGCGGTATAGAGAAAAAATATGACAACATACTGAAATCGGACTTATGCTACACGGTTTTGTACACAAAAAACGCCATGGGTGCTCCAATAAAAAACAAAGAGGCCACATGCCTCATGCCCGACACAGACAAGCAAAAAGACATCGTGCTCACGCTTGACTATCACATTCAGAGAGCTGTTGAAGATGTGATGGACAAATGGGTGCCAAAGGGTGCAGTGGTTGTGCTCGATGTTCAAAGCTTCGAGGTGCTTGCAATGGCAAGCAGACCACTGTATGACACTTATAACCTCGAAGACAGTCTTCACTCTGATAAAGGAGAGCTTCTCAACAGAGCGCTTTGTGCCTACAATGCAGGGAGCGTGTTTAAAATAGTCACAGCTTCTTCCGCGCTCGAGAGTAATCCTTTGGTGCAGAGAAGAGAATTTTTGTGTGACGGAAGCTTTGAGTATGGCGAAAAAACTTTTTTGTGCCACAAAGAAGACGGACACGGTAAAGAAAGCTTTTTTAAAGCCTTTGCCGATTCGTGTAACTGTGCCTTTTACGAAACCTCGCTCATGACGGGCGGCAAAAAAATAGCAATCACAGCAAAAAAATTCGGACTTGGTCAGAAGCTTTTGCACATGGGCAATGAGGAAGCAAGCGGTTTTGTGCCATACAAAACAGAATATACACCCTTTGATGTGATAAATCTCGGAATTGGTCAGGGCGAAATGCTCATAACCCCTCTGCAGAGCGCAGTCATTGCCGCCACTGTGGCAAACGGTGGACTGAGAAAAGAAGTGAGCATTGCAAGGGGGACTGTGGATGAAACCGGAAACTGTGTGACATTGCACGAAAAAGGAAAACAAATCAGAGCCATTCGCGAATCGACTGCACACGCCATTGGTGCAATGATGAGGGAATGTGTGCTGACGGGCACAGCAAAGAGCATAGCTTCATCTCCTCTCGAAATAGCAGGCAAAACAGGCTCTGCCGAAACAGGCTGGCTAAGAGAAGACGGGACAACCATGGTGCACGGATGGTTTTGCGGCTTCTTCCCCTATTCAGCTCCAAAATATGCTGTGGCAGTGCTGTCGGAAGACGGGAAAAGCGGCGCAAAAAGCTGTGTGAAGCCATTTGAGGAAATATGCAAAAAAATAGCAGAAATTTATCCGTTAAAATAGTGGAAAAAATAAATATTTTATGATATAATTGACATGTGTATGCTAAATCGAGAGAAGGTAATCCAATGAAAAACTTACTCATCATAGATGGTAACAGCATAATAAACAGAGCCTTTTACGGCATCCGTCTGCTTTCCAATAAGCACGGTCTTTTCACAAACGCCATATATGGCTTTTTAAAAATAATGCTAAAAAATATCGACACTTTGTGCCCCGACTATATCTGCGTAGCTTTCGACCTTAAAGCCCCCACCTTCAGGCATAAAATGTATGACGGTTA
>JAZNBF010000110.1:0-15042 GCA_045586905.1 Clostridia bacterium | reverse complement strand
TATCAAAAGTAAAATCTTCTATTTTTACTTTTGACAAAGAATGGGTAAATTGTGTTGATATTATAAAAGATTATATAAATCTTGCAACAGACGAAGAACTTACAATAGAAAAAGGTGGTATTGAGCTTTATCGTGATGACTCTTTAAAGAGTGGCGAATACAGACTTGAGCACACAGATGCCCTTAAAGCTTATGCATCTGATTATGAAGGCATGTGTTATGCATCGGCATCAATTGTTCATCTTTTGGCATCTAAAAAAACAGGATTTAATCTTCCCGAGCTTAAGATTTTTGACTATGCAGACAAAGAATACCGTGGATTTATGATTGACCTTGCACGTCAGTGGCATCCATTTCGTCAGCTACTTAGTTATGTTGATCTTTGTTTCCTTTACAAAATCAAATATCTTCAGCTTCATTTTATGGACAATCAGCTTGAAACTCTGCCCTCAAAAGCTTTTCCTGACCTCGCCACCAAAGGCAAGCACTACACTTTTGACCAGATTGAAAAGCTTAATGAATATGCAAAGAAACGTGGCATCATTTTGGTGCCTGAGTATGAATGCCCCGGACATGCCACTCAATATACAAAGATTTATCCCGAAGTGTTTGGCAACAAATATGACGAGGGGGTTGAGGGCATACACACATTACCCGGTGGCATTAAAGTATCGGTAACATCTCTTATATGTGCAGGCAGCGAAAAATGCACAGATGGTGCAAAAGCCATTTTAAAAGAAATTGCCGATATGTTCCCTGACAGTCCTTATATTCATATTGGTGGGGACGAAGCTGCGATCGGACTTTGGAATTCTTGTGAAACATGTCGAAATTATATGAAAGAAAAAGGCATCAAAGATGAACACGAGCTATACTGTGAATATGTGGGCAGAATTGCCGAATATGTGCTTTCTCTCGGAAAAACGCCTATCGTATGGGAAGGATTTTCGAAAGAATATTCGCACTACATACCAAAAGAAACAATCGTCATAGCTTGGGAGTCACTTTATAACTATTCATACGATTTGCTTGCAGACGGTTTCAAAGTTATAAATGCATCGTGGAAACCAATGTATATTGTGCCTATTTCGTTCAATGCTCTCGATATCGCCAGAGATAAAGCTCTCTTTGGAACAAAGGAAATACTTGACTGGAACATATACTCATGGAGCAATTGGTTGCCTGCATCGAAATCTACTCTCAACCCAATCAGAATCTCTCCCACTGATGACATCATAGGTGCTATGATGTGTTCGTGGGAACAGACATATGAGCAGGAAATCAATAAGGTTATGGAAAATCTCCTTACAATGTCGGAAAGAGTATGGAACATCGAAAGAGTGTGCACATACGATGAATATATTGCAAAGCAAGGCACACTTATTGCCCATGTTTCACGTATAATTCAGGACAGATAAGAAAGGAAACTACGATATGCTGAAATTACTCCCCACCCCAAAAAAATATACTATCAATGAAGAAAAAATTTCAACTGTTAAATCCAGTATCATTACTTATGACAAAGAATGGGAAGATATAGCTGAAATCATTAAAGACTATATGTATCGTGCATCAAATGAAGAACTCAAAGATGAAAAAGGCGGTATTGAGCTTTACCGTGATGATTCTTTGAAAAAAGGCGAATACAGGCTTGAACATACAGATTCCCTGCGTGCTTATGCATCTGATTATGAGGGTATGTGTTATGCTGCAGCTTCGATTGTTCATCTTATGGCATCAACAAAAGGAGGCTTTAACCTTCCGGAATTTGAAATTTTTGACTATGCAGACAAAGAATACCGTGCATTCATGGCTGACCTTGGTCGTGAGTGGCACCCATTCAGACAACTTCTGAGTTTCGTAGATCTTTGTTTCCTTTACAAAATCAAATATCTTCATCTTCATTTTATGGATGATCAGATATACACACTTCCTTCTAAAGCCTTTCCAAACCTCCCCACAAAAAATAAGCACTACACCTTTGAACAGATTGAAAAGCTTTGCAAATATGCAAAAAAGCACGGCATTATACTCGTGCCGGAATATGAATATCCAGGTCATGCAGGGCAGTTTGTGAAAGCTTATCCGGAAATATTTGGGAACAAATATGATGAAGGGATTAAAGAAAACATCGTGACAGAAGCCGGTATCAGCGTATCGGTATCATCTCTTATGTGCGCGGGAAGCGAAGAATGCGAAAAGGCTACATACACCATAATCAATGAAATCGCCGAAATGTTCCCTGATAGCCCATACATTGACATTGGTGGAGATGAAGCTGCTGATGAGCTATGGCACCTATGCGGTACCTGTCGTGAGTATATGAAAAAGAAAAACATCAAAGACGGGCACGAGCTTTTCTGCGAATTTATAGGCAGAGTTGCAAGCTATGTAGTTTCCATAGGTAAAACCCCTATAATCTGGGAAGGGTTCCCGAAAGAATATTCACACTACATTCCAAAAGAGTCGATTATAATAGCCTGGGAGTCATTTTATAACTGTGCCGATGATCTTCTCGAGGATGGGTTCAGAATTATTAATGCATCGTGGAAACCGGTGTATGTTATACCAAGCTCGTTCAATGCATTTGATGTTGCAAGAGATAAAACCTTCTTTGGCACAAAGGATATTCTTGATTGGAATGTATACAAGTGGATCAACTGGTCCCCTGCATCTTATGCAACACTCAACCCCATCACCGTATCACCTACCGAAAAAGTCGTTGGTGCTATGATGTGTTCGTGGGAACAGACATATGAGCAGGAAATCAACAAGGTGATGGAAAATCTCCTTACAATGTCGGAGAGAGTGTGGAACATCAAGCGTGTATGCACATATACTGAATACATTACAAAACAGGGATCACTTATTCCGCATGTGTCGAGAATCATTCAGGAAAGATAATATAAACCCATAAAAAAACAGACAAGAAAAATCTTGTCTGTTTTTTTGTTATTAGTCTACCTGACCTAGAGTGCCAAGACTTGCGCGTCTCAGATATTCATTGATAAATCCGTCTATGTCGCCGTCCATTACTGCACCGATATTGCCCATTTCATAGCCTGTGCGATGGTCTTTGGCAAGGTTATAGGGATGGAACACATAGGAACGGATCTGACTGCCCCAGGCAATTTCTTTCTGCTCGCCTTTGAGATCGTCGAGCTTTTCCTGATTTTCTTTTTCTTTGAGTTCAATGAGTTTTGCTTTGAGCATTTTCATTGCATAGTCTCTGTTTTTGTGCTGTGAGCGTTCATTCTGACAGGCAACAACTATGCCAGTGGGAATGTGGGTTATACGGATGGCAGAGCTTGTTTTGTTTACATGCTGACCCCCTGCGCCACTTGCACGATAGGTATCGACGCGAAGCTCATCGGGATTGATTTCAATCTGAACATCGTCATCGATTTCGGGCATAACCTCAGCTGATGCAAAGGATGTGTGTCGTCTGCCCGACGCATCGAACGGTGAAATACGAACAAGACGGTGAACGCCCTTTTCGCATTTGAGATAGCCATAGGCATTTTCGCCCGAAATGAGAAGTGTAACGCTTTTCACGCCGGCTTCATCACCGGGGAGATAGTCCATGGTTTCAACACTGAAATTGCGTCTTTCTGCCCAGCGTGTGTACATACGAAGGAGCATATCGGTCCAGTCTTGTGCTTCTGTGCCGCCTGCGCCCGGATGGAGAGTGAGAATGGCATTATTCTTGTCATAGTCACCTGAGAGAAGAGTTTCGAGAGTCATTTCTTCTGTTTTGGATTTGATTTCTTTTACAGAGGCAGTGACCTCATCGAGAAAACTCTCATCGTCTTCCATATTTGCCATATCAATGAGCACCAAAGTGTCTTCATAGAGGCTATGAAGTGAATCATACTTTTCAACTTTGTTTTTCAATGCTTTTGTTTTTTGCAGTACTTTCTGACTTTCTTCGGGATCATCCCAGAAGCCCGGCTGTGCAGCCTGAGCTTCAAGTTCTTCTATTTTTGCTATCGCTGAAGCGATGTCAAAGTGAATCCCTCAAATCGTTTATACTGTCTTCCATATTCTGAAGTTCAATTTTGTATTCATCATACTGTAACAATATAAGTCACCCCTTTATGTGTTGTCGTTTTATTTGCCGCAACATTTTTTGTATTTTAACCCTGAACCACAAGGGCAAGGATCATTTCTGCCTACCTTCTGTTCGGAACGTACAAAAGGTTTTTTCTCGAGTGTGCCATCAGATGAGCCGCCTGATGCCGATGTTGGTTTTGCAACCTGCTCACGCTCAATCTTATTTTCGGCTCTTACGTGGAAGAGAAGACGGATGATGTCTTCGGTGATGGCCTGAAGCATGGCTTCGTACATGATGTAGCCTTCTTCTTTATATTCGATGATGGGATCGCGCTGTGCATAAGCTCTGAGGCCAATACCCTGACGGAGACGCTCCATGTCGTCTATGTGATCCATCCACTTGCTGTCTACTGCACGAAGAAGGATGATGCGCTCAATTTCACGAAGTGCATCTGCGCCGAACTCTTCTTCTTTGAGAGCATATTGCTCGTTTGCAATGTCACAGATTTTATCGGTCAGGGCATCACGAGTGAGCTCTTCTATCTCAGATTCTGTAAATGAAAGCGCACCCTTTGGAACAAAGAACTGTTCGAGATATTCTATGAGACCTGTTATGTTCCAGTTCTCAGGATACTGCTCGCCGGCGATATATTGGTCGACGGTGAGGTCGATAAAGTCGGCAATGCGTTTTTCGAAGCTATGTTTGAAATCGCCGCCATTTAACACCTTGTTACGTTCGGCATATATTACCTTACGCTGAACATTCATGACATTGTCATATTCGAGGACATTCTTTCTGGCTTTGAAGTTATTACCCTCAACGGTGCGCTGAGCTCTTTCAATGGCAGATGTGAGAAGTCCTGCTTCTATGGCATCATTGTCGCCAAGTCCGAGTGAATCGACCATGGAGCGCAGACGGTCGGAGCCGAATTTGCGGAGAAGGTCATCTTCGAGGGAAAGATAGAATCTCGATTCACCAACATCGCCCTGTCGGCCTGATCGGCCACGGAGCTGATTGTCGATGCGACGTGACTCGTGGCGCTCGGTGCCTATGATAAAGAGGCCACCCGCTTTTATTACGTCTTCTCTTTCGGACTGAATCTCTGCTTTATATTTGTCATTAAGCTCTTTATATTTTGCTCTTGCCTCTAAGATATCGGCATCGTCGGTTTCGGAAAAGCCTGTGGCTTCGATTATGAGTTCGGGGGTATAGCCAAGATGCTCCATTTCTTTTTTTGCAAGGAATTCGGCATTACCACCAAGCATGATATCGGTGCCTCGGCCCGCCATGTTGGTGGCAATGGTGACAGCACCCTTTTTACCGGCCTGAGCTACTATTTCAGCCTCTTTTTCGTGATATTTGGCGTTCAGCACTTCGTGTTTGATGCCTGTTCGGCTGAGGATTTTGCTTAGAAGCTCGGATTTTTCGATGGTAACTGTACCCACAAGAACCGGCTGACCTTTTTTATGACATTCTTCTATCTGACGGACAACTGCATTGAATTTGGCAAGTTCGTTTTTGTAGACACTGTCGGCATGGTCTTTTCTTACCATGGGTTCATTGGTGGGAATAACAACAACGTCGAGATTGTAGATTGCGTTGAATTCTTCCTGCTCGGTCTCGGCAGTACCTGTCATGCCTGAGAGTTTGGTGTAAAGGCGGAAAAAGTTCTGGAAGGTGATGGTTGCTAAAGTTTTGCTTTCGTGGGCAATTTTCACTCCCTCTTTTGCTTCAATCGCCTGATGGAGACCGTCGTTATATCTTCTGCCATGCATGAGACGCCCAGTGAATTCGTCGACGATTATTACCTCGCCATCCTTTACCACATAGTCGATGTCACGGTTCATTACACCGTGAGCCCTTATTGCCTGATTGATGTGGTGAAGAAGAGTGATGTTTTCGGGATCGGAAAGATTTTCAACATTGAAGGCTTTTTCTGCTTTCTTAATTCCATTGGCAGTGAGGGTTGCAGTGTTTGCCTTTTCATCGACAATATAGTCGGCATCGGTGTCTTCATTGTGTTGTTTATCGTCAGTTTCAACCACTTTGAGTTTTTTGAGAGAGCGTGCGAAATGGTCGGCAACAGAATAAAGTTCGGTTGACTTATCACCAACACCTGAAATTATGAGAGGAGTTCTTGCTTCATCTATGAGGATGGAGTCAACTTCATCGACCACAGCAAAGTTGTGCCCTTTTGACTGTACAACATCTTCTTTGTATATGACCATGTTGTCACGAAGATAGTCGAAGCCGAATTCGTTGTTGGTGCCATATGTGATATCGCAATCATATGCTTCCCGTCTTTCGGCAGGAGTTTTTTCGTGTATGATAAGACCAACTGTGAGGCCCAGGAAACGATGAATTTTGCCCATCTGATCGCTGTCACGCTTGGCCAGGTAGTCATTGACGGTGACAACATGAACACCATTGCCCTCGAGTGCATTGAGATAGCAGGGAAGCGTGGCAACAAGTGTTTTACCTTCACCTGTTTTCATTTCGGCAATTCTGCCCTGATGGAGAACTATGCCACCGATAAGCTGAACATCGAAATGTCTCATGCCGAGCACTCGCCATGACGCTTCACGAACAACAGCAAAAGCTTCGGGAAGAAGCGAGTCGAGAGTTTCTCCCGATGCAAGACGTGAGCGGAACTCGTCTGTTTTTGCTCTTAGTTCAGCATCGGAAAGAGCTTTCATTTGTGGCTCTAATGAATTGATTTTATTGACAAGCGGCATTATGCGCTTAATTTCTCTTGAGCTGTATGTGCCGAATATTTTTTCAATTATACTCATTGTATTTCACCTCGTTTTACAAGCACACAATCAACATATAGTATAGCAAAAAAAACGTTTTATAACAATAGTTTTTTTGAAATTTTTTCTTCTTTTATTATTTTTCATTTGACTTTCGGGGTATTCTCTATTATCATAATTATATATCTTATGTATGGAGGACTATTTATGATTGGCATAATTGGTGCAATGGAAATAGAAACAAGAGGAATTAAAAATCTCATAGAAGATGCTGTAACCGAGGAAATTGCCTCTGTTGAGTTTGTGAGCGGAAAGATATATGGCAAAGATGTAGTGTGTGCAATGTGCAATCCCGGCAAGGTTAATGCCGCACTTTGTGCTCAGGCTATGATAATCAGATATAATCCTGAAATCATCATAAACTCAGGCGTTGCAGGATCACTTACCGATGAGCTCGATGTGCTTTCGGTAGCGATAGGAACATCTTGTGTGCAACATGATTTTGACCTTTCCCCTCTCGGCATGCCAAAAGGCATGGTGGACGGTGTTAATGTTATTCATTTTGAATGTGACAAAAGAGCCTGCGACATTTTGGAAAAGGTTTCATCAGGACATAGCACCAAGTCCGGAACAATAGCAACAGGCGATGTGTTTGTGAGTGGTGAAGAGACAAAAAGAAAAATTGCAAAAGATTTTGATGCTATTGCCTGTGAAATGGAAGGCGGAGCAATAGCGCAGGTGTGTATGGTAAACAATGTGAATTTTGCTGCACTGAGGACAATCTCTGACGGAGCAAACGAAATGGATTTTAACACATTTAAAGTTAAGGCCTCGGAAATGTCGATAGAGATTATAGATAATTTCATAAAAGAATATTAATATTTAAAAAATCCGTGCATTGCACGGATTTTTTTATTTTGATATAAAAGTTTTGAGCTCATCTATGCGTTTCATACCGTCCATATAGCCTTCGTCGTACATCCTCTGAAGAGCATCGGGCGACTTTTCGGTGCGTTTCCATCCCTTTGTGCATTTGGGAGCAAAGATGAAAGCGGAACCTTCTTTTTGCTTTTGGTATAAATCGGCTCTTGCATCGTTATAGGCTCTGCTTCTGTTTTGCATAGCTTTTGAGAAAGCCTTGTATTTGCCATAGAAGATTGATGAAAGTTTAACATCTGTTTCACTGTCTTTTTTGTAGCTTTCTTCTCTTGTTAAAATGGCAATGACCTTATCGCAGCCTTTATCGTAGGCAAATTTTACCGGAAGGGCATCGGTGCATCCACCATCGAAATATTTTTTGCCATCTATCTCAATTGGCTGAAACATAAAAGGAAGAGCGCAGCTTGCCTGAACAACCGTCCAGTCTTTATCGGAAGCGTCGAGTTTCAGATATTCCGGCATGCCTGTTTCAAGATTGGTAACCACAGCATAGGCTGAGCCTGACCATTTGTTAAAAGCATCATAGTCAAACGGAAGAAGCTCGTTTGGTATGCGTTTAAAAACGAAATCGCGATTGAAATATGATCCATTTCCTTTTTTGAAAAAGTGTCTTATGCCCATATATCTTTTATCGGGAACATACTTGAGACCAACCTCAAGACATCTTCCCTTCTGACGTGAGATAAACGACCCGGCATTTGCAATGCCGGCCGATACGCCAACCAAAAAATCAACCTCGATGCCATTTTCTATAAATGCATCTAAAACACCTATTGAATAGTACGTACGATTCGCTCCGCCCTCAACTATAAGACCAAGCATATATATCACCTTTCTCTGTTGTATAGCTTAAAAATTACATCTCTAAAAGATCCATAAATTCGTCGCCTGTTATGGTTTCCTTGTCTATAAGATAACGCGCAATGCTATTGAGCTTTTGCATATTATCTCTGAGGATTGACTCTGCTTTCTTGTAGGCACTGTCGACGATGGCTACAACCTCTTTATCGATGAGAGCGGCAGTTTCGGGAGAGCAGGTGAGAGATGCATCGTCACCAAGATAAGGATTGTTGAGTGTTTCGAAAGCAACCATACCAAAGCCTGAGCTCATACCATAGCGTGTGACCATGGCTCTGGCAATTTTTGTGGCCTGTTCAATGTCATTGGCGGCGCCTGTGGTTATGGAGTTGAACATAAGTTTTTCGGCTGCTCTTCCGCCTGTGAAGGTGACTATTTTATTGAAAGCTTCCTCTTTGGTCATAAGGAATTTTTCATCTTCATCGACCTGCATTGTATAGCCAAGTGCGCCTGATGTGCGAGGTATTATGGTTATTTTATGAACAGGTGCACTGTTTTTCTGCATAGCCGCAACAATGGCATGCCCTACCTCATGATAGGCAATTATCTCTTTTTCCTGAGGAGAAATGACAACGCCTTTTCGTTTGTAGCCGGCAAGTATTACCTCTACACTTTCCTCAAGGTCGGATTGCTCAACTTCAATGCGGCCGTGGCGGACAGCACGAAGAGCCGCTTCGTTTATTATGTTTGCAAGCTCTGCACCCGATGCACCACTTGTGGCATTGGCTATTGATTTGAAATCAACATCGCCACTGATATTAACCTTTTTGGCATGAACTTTGAGAACTGCCTCTCTGCCTCTCTGGTCGGGAAGCTCAACGGGAATGCGACGGTCGAAACGACCGGGGCGAAGAAGAGCCTTATCGAGTGAATCGGGACGGTTAGTAGCAGCAAGGATTACAACGCC
Organism: Clostridia bacterium; assembly: GCA_045586905.1. GTDB lineage: Bacteria > Bacillota > Clostridia > UMGS1810 > UMGS1810 > RGIG1828. Next base: position 5,531 of record JAZNBF010000110.1, on the reverse strand, counting down.
CTTTTTGCCATCGAAGCCATCCATTTCGGCAAGGAGCTGATTGAGAGTCTGTTCTCTTTCGTCATTGCCACCGGAAAATTGACCGTTATCTCGCTTTTTGCCAACGGTGTCTATCTCATCTATAAATACTATACATGGTGCTTTTTCGTTTGCCTGCTTAAACAGGTCACGAACCTTTGCCGCACCCATACCTACAAACATCTCAACAAACTCGGAACCAGAGATTGAGAAAAATGGTACATTTGCCTCACCTGCAACAGCCTGGGCAAGAAGGGTTTTACCTGTACCCGGAGGTCCTACAAGGAGTGCGCCCTTGGGAAGAGTGGCACCTATTGCGGCATATTTTTTGGGGTTGTGAAGAAAATCGACTATCTCAGAAAGTGCTGCTTTTGCCTCGTCCTGCCCTGCAACATCGGCAAATGTTTTGCCTGTCTGAGCTTTGACATATACCTTTGCATTGGCTTTGCCAAACGACATGGCATTGCCGCCGAAGCCGCCTTTGGCAATTTGCTTGGAAAGGAATTTCCAGAAAACTACGAGAATGGCAAGCGGAACGCCATAGCTAAGGAGCAGTGCCAGAATTGGTGACATTTCCTGATTCTGAACTCTGGCAAATTTTGCACCTGATTTTTCAAGTCTTTCTATGAGATTTGGATCGTTCATAACACCTGTACTGTATACAGTATCAGCACCGGAGAGTGAAATTCCGAGGAAAGGCGAGGTTTCATTCTTGCTTTTTTCTTCTTTGAGAGTGTAGACAATTGTGTCTGTCTGAATTTGCACCTCTTCAATGGAAGATGAGTTCAGCTTTGATAAAAATTCATCATAAGTTACCTCTTTTACATTGCCACCCATGATAAGAGGGAAAACAAAGTAGTTGAGCAAAAATATTATGAGTATGGCAATTATAATGTAGAATATTTTTCCTTTTTTATTGTTCATTTTTGCACCTCTTTCAGAACGAAAAAGACTGTTGTCTCAAGATTTTTTTACATACAAAGTTTGCATGATATATTATCATACACCCCTTATAAAATCCTAAAACAACAGTCCTTGATATTACTCTTGTACTTCTTCTTCGGTCAAAGCATCTTTTCTGGAAAGATTGAATCTGCCCTGACGGTCAATGTCCATAAGCTTAACTTTGATTACATCGCCTTCGGAAACAACATCTTCAACTTTTGCAACTCTGCGATTTTCAAGCTTAGAGATGTGAACAAGGCCTTCTCTGCCGGGAAGGAACTCTACAAATGCACCGATTTCGATGATTTTTACAACTTTAGCTGTATAGATTTTGCCTATTTCGGGTTCTGCTACGATGCCTTCAACGATGGAGAGGGCTTTTTTGCCTGCTTCAGCATCATTTGTAAGAATGAATACGGAGCCATCGTCTTCAATGTCGATTTTAACACCTGTTTCAGCAATGATTTTCTGAATGGTTTTGCCACCTGAGCCGATAACATCTTTGATTTTTTCAACGGGAACTTTGGTGGTGATAATCTTGGGAGCATAGGGAGAAAGCTCTTCACGGGGAGCAGGGATAGCTTTGAGCATTACTTCATCGAGGATGTAGTAACGTGCATCTCTTGTCTTTCTGAATGCTTCTTTGATTATATCATAGGTAAGACCATCAACTTTGATGTCCATCTGAATGGCTGTGATACCTTTTTTGGTACCTGCAACCTTGAAGTCCATATCACCATAGAAATCTTCAACGCCCTGAATGTCGACCATAGTGAGGAATTCATCGGAGTCGGGTTTGGTGATGAGACCACAGGAGATACCTGCAACAGGAGCTTTGATTGGAACACCTGCATCCATAAGAGCGAGTGTGCTGCCGCATACACTGCCCTGTGAGGTGGAACCATTGGAAGAAAGAACTTCAGACACAAGACGAATTGCATAGGGGAATTCGTCGGTGGAAGGGATAACGGGAGCGAGAGCTCTTTCAGCAAGAGCACCGTGACCTATTTCTCTTCTGCCCGGGCCTCTTGAAGGTTTGGTTTCACCAACAGAATATGAGGGGAAGTTGTAGTGATGCATATATCTTTTGCTTGTTTCTTCGTCGATGCCATCGATGGTCTGTGATTCGGAAACAGCACCAAGTGTGGCAACAGTGAGAACCTGAGTCTGACCTCTTGTGAAAAGTCCGGAACCGTGAGTTCTGGGAAGAATGCCAACAGAAGATGCGAGAGGACGGATTTCATCAATCTGACGACCGTCTACACGTTTGTGGTCTTCGATGAGCCATTTTCTGACGATTTCTTTCTGAATCTTATAGAAGATTTCGTCTATTTCAGCATCTCTGCCTTCGCCTTCTTCGCCGAGATATTCCATGAGCTCATCGGTGAGGACTTTCATTCTTTCGTCACGGATGCGCTTATCGTCGGTGTCGATAGCCTGGCAAACTTTATCATATGAGAAGTTGTAGATTTTATCATAGAAATCGTGGTCAACTTCGTGTGCTTCGTAAGGAGCTTTTTCTTTACCTACTGCTGCAACGATTGTGTCGATGAATTCGCAGATTTTGATTATTTCCTGATGGGCAAATACGATAGCATCGTACATAACATCTTCGGAAACCTCGTTGGCACCTGCTTCGATCATAACAACTTTTTTCTTGGTGCCTGCAACTGTGAGATACATCTCACTCTTTTCTCTCTGCTCGAGTGTGGGGTTGATAACAAATTCGCCATCAACAAGACCTACAACTACTGCACCAACAGGACCGGCAAAAGGCATCTCAGAAATTGAGATTGCAATTGACGCACCGTTCATGGCACATACTTCGGGAGAGTTGTCGATGTCAACCGACATAACTGTGGTAACAAGACCTACATCGTTGCGATAGTCCTTGGGGAAAAGCGGACGGATGGGGCGGTCGATAACACGACTTGTGAGAATTGCCTTTTCGGAAGGCTTGCCTTCACGCTTTAAAAAGCCGCCGGGGATTTTGCCCACTGAATACATTTTTTCTTCATAGTCTACACTGAGAGGGAAAAAGTCGATTCCGTCTCTGGGTTTTGCTGATGCAGTTGCAGTGGCAAGAACTACGGTGTCACCGTATCTTACAAGTGCTGAACCTGATGCAAGCTGAGCAAGCTCACCTGTCTCAACAGTAAATTCTCTGCCTGCAATGGTGGTTGTGAATTTCTGATTCATAATTTTTCCTCCTGATTTTTTAATCGGCAACGGGAAAAATTCTTTGCTGTAGCACTTAGATATACCATCTGCAAAAGCAAATAGCATATTTAACTGCTAAAACAAGTTCATTTTCCCATTGCAATAGTAAAATTGGCAAAGACGGACCAACAGAGCCGCCTTTGCCATACCTTTGAACAAACTACTTTCTGATGTTGAGTCTTGCAATAAGAGAACGGTATCTTTCGATATCGATTTTTGCAAGGTACTGCAAAAGACCTCTTCTTTTACCAACCATCTGAAGAAGACCACGTCTTGAATGATGGTCTTTCATGTTGGATTTGAGGTGCTCGGTGAGGTGGTTGATACGATAGGTAAGGATTGCAACCTGTACCTCGGGGGAACCTGTGTCACCTTCGTGAGTAGCGTATTCTTTAATGATAGCGTCTTTTGTTTCCTTAAGCATGTGGAAACACCTCCATTTAAAATATTTACCGCAAGCGGCATCGCCTCAGAGCAAAGAATCGGGTCGGAGATTCCGTGACCCTTGCTTTGGGCTATATTGGCATATACAACCAACATATGGTATTATAACACAGAGATTTGAAAATGTAAATAGCTAAATGACAAAAAAATTACATCTTTTTCTTATATATGTTGTGCTATTTTTTTGTATTTATTACAATATGGATGTATATTTGGGAAAACACAAGGCTTTAATAATTACTCTGAATGTCTCTTAGCATATCGCGAAATTCATTTTTTACACCTTCGGGTGAAATGATTGAAACTTTATCACCCAAGGATGTTATCCAGCCAAAAAACTGTTTGCTCACAGAAACCTTTGCTTTGACGCAGAAGCTATCCTCGTCATGCTTATATATGGTAGTGTCGAGTCCAAAACGGTCGAGAGCAACATTTAAAAGAGAATTGTCAAACCTTAATGTGACCAGTTCTTCCCTGCCCGAATACATAGAAAACATTTTTTTGGCATAGTCAGCAGGATCGAATCTGGTTTCGGGGAGAGCGCGAAATTCATCTTCTATGGAAATACTTTCCATACGGTCGAGCCTGTAATGAACAAAGGAATTATGTTTTTCGTTATAGGCAACAAGATAGTAGTTTTCGTCTTCCCACATAAGTGATAAGGGTGATTCGAGATATTTTTCACCTGATTTTCTGTATTGTTTTTGCTTCTCGATGGAATAGTCAAAATAGCGAAAGCTTATTTTTTTACCTGCGCAAATGGCTTCGTGGATTTTGTCTACATTATAAAAAATCTGCTCGTTTGATGTTTTCACCCTGTTTGCAGAATAAACCTGAAAGCCAAGCTGTTTTGCATTGTGATGGCTTGTGAGCTTTTCTATTTTTGAAATAAGCTGTGACGTCTTTTTGGGAGTTATAAAACGTGCAGACTCAACTGCATCTATGAGAAGCTTGAGCTCGGCAATTTCAAAACTACCAGATGCATTGAAATATCCGGGAACTTTACCTTCGGTGCGACATATATCAAGTCCGAAAAGGTTGAGATTTTCAAAATCATCATAAAGGCTCTTTCGCTCGGCTTTTATGCCGAAGCCATCGAGTGCAGAGATTATCTCAGACATTGTCATAGGGTGATTTTCGTCAGTGTCTTCGGTGAAAATCTTTGCGAGATATAAAATTTTGAGTTTTTGGTTGGACTGTTTTGCCATAGTGCACTCCTATAAAAACCAAGAGAGGTGTAAAAAAGGAGTGTAAAAACCTTAGCGCTTTACACTCCCCCTGTTAACTTAAATGTTATTTAACAAGTGCTGCAGTATCCTTAGCAATCATAAGCTCTTCGTTTGTGGGAATAACGAGAGTTCTTACTGTTGCATCGGGAGCAGAGATATCGATTTCTTTGCCTCTTGTCTTGTTGAGCTCAGGATCAACCTTGATGCCCATAAAGCCAAGCTTTTCGGTAATCTGACCTCTTGTGAGGGCAGTGTTTTCACCAACACCTGCTGTGAATACGATAGCGTCTACACCACCCATAGCTGCTGCATATGCACCGATGTATTTGGTTACGCCATAGGCAAACATTTCGAGAGCGAGAGCTGATTTATCGTTGGAATCTTTGGTAGCTTCGAGGTCACGGAAGTCGCTGCTTACTTCGCTTATGCCCTGAACACCGGACTGCTTGTTGAGAAGGTCATTAACCTCTTTTGCAGAAAGGTATTCTTTTTCCATAAGGAAGGTAACGATGGCAGGATCGATATCACCTGAACGAGTGCCCATAGGAACACCGGCAAGTGGTGTGAAGCCCATAGATGTGTCAACAGATTTGCCGCAGTCGACGGCTGCAATTGAAGAACCATTGCCAAGGTGGCAGGTGATTATTTAAGTCGGATCGTAGCCATGTCGTTCTG
>JAZNBF010000109.1:0-24533 GCA_045586905.1 Clostridia bacterium | reverse complement strand
ACGGAAGTCATTGTCGGTGAGACCTGAGCCACCGTGGAGAACGAGAGGAACATCAACTGTGTTGGCAATTGTGCGGATTCTTTCGAAGTCGAGCTTGGGGGGGAGTTTGTAGGCACCGTGAGCATTACCAACAGCGATGGCAAGTGCATCGACACCTGTGCGTGTAACAAAATCTTTAGCCTGTGAAGGATCTGTGAAATATTTGGAATGATCCTCAACAGTGGAGCTGCCTTCTGCAGAGCCTTCATTGTCACAAACATGGCCGAGCTCGCCCTCGATGCTTGCGCCGAAGGAATGAGCAAGATCTGCCATTTCTTTTACCTTTCTTACGTTTTCTTCGTATGTATCGGTGGAGCAGTCATACATGACTGAGCTGAAACCGAGACGAAGTGCTTCTTCGCAGGCTTCGAAGGTGAGACCGTGGTCGAGATGAACAACAACGGGAACTGTTGCCTTTTTAGCCATGGGAATAAGATAATATGAAACTACATCGAGCGGGCAATAGGGAAAGAAAATTTCCGCAGTACCGAAGATTACGGGAGAACGGGTACATTCTGCCGCATTGAGAATACCACGGGCGAGCTCGATGCTGACTGCATTGAAGAGACCTACGGCATATTTACCTTTTTTTGCCGGTCTTAATACATCGTTTAAATTTACTAACATAGCTTATCTCCTTAATTCGGATGAAAATCCGATGATGTGTTTGAAAGACAAATATAACTCATTTTGGCACAGAGAAAAACAAGCCTTTCTTACTACATCTCCAATTATACAAACAATTAAGTCTTAAGTCAAGACTTTTTTTGATTTTGTGTTGAATTTTTTTTGTTTTTTTGCTTTTTGTGTTATTTTTTGTGGTTTAATTTTAGCGTTATGTTGTATTTTTCTTTAAAATAATGCAAATTTTCTTTTTTGTGTCCGATTATCTGTGAGATTTTATTCTCCGGTGCATCGATTTCCAGAATGGTGTCGGAAAGATTAGCGGAAAGGATTTTTTCTTCGATTTCTTCTCTGCACAGTCTCTGATACACAAGTTCTGCAAAAGCAGGGTGATATGGTCCCGACACGGTGGATGCATTGACACCGTCGGTGGTTTGAAGACCTATGCGCAGTATGGTTATGGAACGGGATGAAAAGATTTTTACAAGACGGGTGCAAAGGCTTACTGCCTCATCAAGACTCTGGGGAGAATACTCTCCCCTTTTTTCCATATGACACAGTCCTGTGCCTTCCATAACAAGAGTGGGATATATTCTCACGCATTCGGGGGCAAGTGATGCAATCTTCTCTGCAGTTTGTATAGATTTGTGAGGAGTGTCACCGGGGAGACCTGTCATCATCTGAAGGCCGAGACCTATGCCATGCTTCTTTATTATTTCAACACTCTTTATGACATCTGCAAAAGTGTGACCTCTGTTTGAAAGAGAAAGCACCTCTTCATCGGCCGACTGAACACCGAGCTCAATGGTCTTCATTGAGTGTTCTTTGCAAAGGGGAACGATTTCGTCACTTATTGCATCAGGTCTTGTGGAGCATCTCAGACCAGATACTCTGCCCGAGATGACATAGGAATGGCCAAGTGACAAAAGCTCTGTCATAAGGTCTCTCTCTATGGCAGTAAAGCTTCCGCCAAAGAAAGCAATCTCTGCATCATAACTGCCTTTTTCGTTATATTTTTCGATGGTGGAAAGATATTTGTCGATAATTGCCTTTGCCTTGTCGGGCGTCATTTCATCACATATGCCCGTGATGGTGCGCTGATTGCAAAAAATGCAATCGTGAGGACAGCCCTTGTGCGGAACAAAGACGGGTATATGAAACTTTTTAATCTTCATATTATCCTCCCCGATTGCATTTTGATTTTTACATTATAAAATTTTATTTAATTTCATTAAGAAGTTCTGCGGCGCCTCTGATTATTTTTTCGTCGATGCCTGCTTTGAACGGTGTAGTTTTTGATTCGTATCCGCCTTCGTCATAAGCTGACTGAACAGGGAAATAGCCAACATTACCGTTTGTGAGTGCGCAGGGCATGATGAGCTCCCAGCCTTCTGTCTCTTTTATTTTTACACCTATCTCGGTAAACGGTTCACCGGGAAGGCCCAGCATTGCAACAGGTCCTATTTTAAGACCGGTGAGTCTCAGTTTATAGCTTTCGGGACCATGTTCCATTCTGCACATACGGAGTGCCTCGGCAACAACTGTGGTAAGCTGCATTCCCTTGTAGGGAATTTCGCTGTCTCTGCCCGATTCGTGAAGCTCTTTGTATTTCTTTGCAAGAGGCATATCCTCGGGCTTTGGCATGTTGGAGGGAACATCTACGATTTTTGTTTTGATGTCGAGTTCGTCAACATCTACATATTTTACCTTGTCATAAACCTGAAGAACTGTGCCTGCAAGTGCTCTGCCGACAAAGCGAGCCATGCCGGGACTCTTCATTTCGTTGTCAAAGCTTATTTCGGTATCGTTCATGTCGCCATCTTTGGGATGAACATTGGTGCTGCCGACATCGCCCTCGCAACCGTTGAAGAAAATGCATTTAACGCCATCGAGAGCCTTGTCGAGAGTTCTTGCCATCCAGCCCGGCCAGTCGGATGAGAGAAGCTCACCGTTTATGGTATCGGCATGGAGACCATAGTTAACCAGAACGATGGTTTCTCCACCATCTCTATCGAAACGGAGCACATTTACTCTCTGATCGAGCTCGCCGATTGGGTGATCGATGTTGGGATCGTCGATAGGAGGACAGGTGAAGGTGGTACCGTCTTTCATTTTATATCTTCTTATGTAGGCAACACGCTCGGGTGCATAGCCGACAATGTAGCCCATTTTTGCATCTTTGAGATCTAAAAGTGCAAGCTGAACCGACTGAACTACTCTTTCGCCTAAAAAGCGGGCATAATTTTCAACAACCTCGGGTTCAGCATCATATCTGCCTTTCAATACGAGTTGTGGACCTGTGTGAGAATGAGTTGCAGAAAGGAATATGTTTTCTTTGGGTATGCCTGTGATTTTTTCTACATTTTCAAACCAGGGAGCAAACACATCTTCGACAATGCCACAAACATCGACACTTATGAGTGCGATTTGCTTTTTGCCAAGTTCGAGCACAAGAGTTTTAACTTCGATATCATCTATAAAGCCTTTGGCAAACCTTGGGATATAATATCCTGCAACGCCTATGCCAAGGGGTGGATTTGCATTGACCTGAGAAAAACCTGCTTTAAAATTTTTCATTGTTACTCCTCCATTGTTAAATGATTTGTTTCGGCCATTCATATACGAAATCATTGTACTACCAAACCCAAGATTTTTCAAGGAAAAAAACAAAATTAGCAAAAAAAGTTTATTTTCTGCTAATTTTGAATTAAGATAATATATTAAGCTTCTTTTTTCATTTTGGAAATGCTTACCGAAGGTATAGATTTAACCTTTTTTTCTACCATATCAGATGTGATAACACATTTCTTTTTGTCAGGATCGGACGGAGCAGAAAACATTATATCACTCATGGTGTCTTCCATAATTGTCCTCAGACCTCTGGCACCTGTTTTTCGTTCAATCGCTTTGTCGGCAATAGCTTCGATTGCCTCTTTTTCGAACTCAAGCTCAACGCCATCGAGAGAAAGGAGCTTCTGATATTGCTTTACTAAAGCATTGCGGGGTTCGGTGAGAATCTTGATGAGGGCATCACGATCGAGATTGTCGAGTGTGACATTGACAGAGAGTCTGCCTATGAATTCGGGAATGAGACCAAATTTTAAAAGGTCCTGAGGCTGAATGTCTTTGAGAATTTCACCAATCTGTTTTTCTTTGCCCGATTTTATTTCGGCACCAAAGCCAAGCACCTTTTTGCCGGTGCGCTGTTCGATGATTTTTTCTATGCCATCGAATGCACCACCACAGATAAAGAGAATGTTGGTGGTGTCGATCTGGATGAATTCCTGCTGAGGATGCTTTCTGCCTCCCTGAGGGGGAACAGATGCAACAGTGCCTTCAAGGATTTTGAGAAGTGCCTGCTGAACACCCTCGCCACTAACATCACGGGTTATTGACGGGTTTTCGGATTTTCTTGCAATCTTATCGATTTCGTCGATGTAGATGATGCCTTTCTGAGCACTTTCGATGTTGTAGTCGGCTGCCTGAATGAGCTTTAAGAGAATGTTTTCAACATCTTCGCCCACATATCCTGCCTCGGTAAGAGAGGTGGCATCGGCTATGGCAAAGGGAACATCGATAATTTTGGCAAGAGTCTGAGCAAGCAGAGTTTTGCCTGAGCCTGTGGGACCGACAAGAAGAATGTTACTTTTCTGAAGCTCAACATCATCGTCGGAAGTCTTGGGTGCAGAAATGCGTTTGTAGTGATTGTACACTGCAACAGCAAGGCTTTTTTTTGCTCTGTCCTGCCCTACCACATACATATCGAGAATGTTTTTGATGTCGACGGGTTTGGGAAGCTCGGAGAGTGCGAACTCGGGAGCAACGCCCATTTCCTGATAGTCGCTGTCTACAATTTCGCTGCAAGCATCGACACATTCATCGCAGATGAAAACATCGGCAGAGGGGCTTGAAATAAGTCGCATTACCATGTCCTGTGATTTGCCGCAAAATGAACAAACGAGCTTATCTTTGTTTTTATTTGTCATCTATGCTCTCCTATTACTTTCTATTTTCGATAACCTCGTCAACAAGGCCATATGCCTTTGCTTCGAGTGCTGTCATAAAGTTGTCTCTCTCGGTGTCGGCTGTGATCTCGGCAAGAGATTTGCCTGTTCTTTCACTGAGGATGGTATTGAGAGTTTCTTTGATTTTGATGATTCTGTCGGCATGAATTTTGATGTCGGTGGCCTGTCCCTGCATACCGCCGAGAGGCTGATGAATCATTATTTCACTGTTTGGAAGTGCAAAGCGCTTACCTTTGGCACCCGATGCAAGAAGGAATGCGCCCATTGATGCTGCCATGCCTATGCATATGGTGGAAACATCACACTTAATGTATTGCATGGTGTCATAAATTGCCATGCCTGCTGTTATGGAGCCACCGGGGCTGTTGATGTAGAGGCTGATGTCTTTGTCGGGATCTTCTCCTTCAAGGAAAAGCATCTGAGCAACAACTAAACTTGCAGTTACATCATTGACCTCTTCGCCCAAAAAGATTATTCTGTCTTTCAAAAGGCGGGAATAAATGTCGAAAGAGCGTTCTCCTCTGTTGGTTTGTTCTATTACCATTGGTACAAGACTCATAGATTGATTCCTCCTTATATTTCCAAGTCAGCCATCGAAAAAATTTTCCGATGGCTGCATGATTAAAAATTATTCGTCTTTTTTAGCTTTTGTTGTAGTTGTTTTTTTTGTTGTTGTTTTTGCAGCAGTTGTTTTGGAAGCGGTCTTCTTTGCAGGAGCCTTTTCACCATCTGCTTTTTTAGTGGTTGTTTTTTTAGCAGGGGCTTTTTCACCGTCTGCCTTTTTGGTGGTTGTCTTTTTAGCAGGAGCTTTTTCACCGTCTGCTTTTTTGGCAGTTGTCTTTTTGGCAGGTGCTTTTCCTGCTTTTGCCTGACTTGCGATGAGCTCAACTGTTTTTCTCATTTTGAGATCTTCTTTTATGGATTCTTTTTCGTTTTCACCAATGAGAGTTTTTACCTTGTCAAGCTCCATGCCATACATGTCGGCCATTGTCTGAAGTTCTTTTTCAACATCTTCGTCGGTAACTTCAACATTTTCGAGGATAGAAATTTTTTCAAGAACAAGGCTTGATTTAACCTGAGCCTCGGCCTGATCTTTGAACTGTTCTTTAAAAGAATCGGGTGTGGAACCTGTGATCTGCATGTACTGCTCGATGTTAAGGCCCTGTGAAGAGAGACGATAGCTGAAATCTTTTATGAGCTGTTCGATGCGATTGTCGATCATGCACTGGGGAATGTCGATTTCGGCAGTTTCGCAAACTGCTTCAACCACATTGTTTTCAAACTCAGCTTTTGCTCTCTGTTCATTTTGTTTGTCGAGAGTTTCTTTAACGCTTGCTTTATATTCTGCAAATGTGTCAAATTCGCTGACATCTTTTGCAAAATCATCGTCGAGGGCGGGAAGCTCTTTAACTTTGATTTCTTTAACAGTTACTTTGAAGGTTGCAGCTTTGCCTTTGAGGTTTTCTGCATGATATTCTTCGGGGAAGGTTACATTAACTTCGGTTTCTTCGCCAAGCTTTGCACCAACGAGCTGATCTTCAAAACCGGGGATGAACTGTCCGCTGCCGATTTCGAGATTGTGGTCGAGGCCTTTGCCGCCTTCAAATGCAACACCGTCTACAAAGCCTTCGAAGTCGATTACTGTGAGGTCGCCCATCTGAACTGCACGGTCTTCAACCTTGATGATTCTTGCATTTTTCTCGGCTGTTGCTTTGATCTGAGCGTCTACATCTTCGTCTTTTGTTTCATATACGGGTTTTTCACATTTAACGCCTTTGTATTCGCCAAGCTTAACTTCGGGCTTAACTGTTACAGTGGCTGTGATAACGAGGTCTTCTTCTCCGCCGATTGTTTCAACATCGATTTCGGGACGGTCAACAGGATCAACGCCTGCTTCTTTTACTGCAAATTCATATGCATCGGGGCAAACAAAGTTAACTGCATCTTCATAGAAAACGCCTTCGCCATAGTATTTTTCAATGAGCTTTCTGGGTGCTTTACCTTTTCTGAAGCCGGGAAGAGCAATCTGTTTTACATTCTTTTTGTATGCTTTTTCGAGAGCAGCTTCAAAAGTTTCTTTGTCGATACCGATGGTAAGCTTAACTGTGTTTTTTTCGATTTGTTCATTTTTTATAAGTTTCATATGTAGGAAACCTCCCAAATAAAATTTTCATGTTTTATAAAATCCGGATTATTCATCCAGTTTAAACGGAGTAAAAGAAAGATGGTCACAAGATGTGAGTGCGTAGCGCACATCACCCGAAGTGCCGCTGAAACCCTGTGCGCACGACGGACCATGAAGATGACCATAGATACAATCTGTGACGCCAAAGGCTGCAAGAAGAGATGCAATGCCTTCGTCGGGAATGCCATCTGATGAGACGGGCGGATAATGAACAGCCACTATGTGACGACTGATGCTGTTATTTTTCAGCTTTTGTGCCGACTTAAGCGAAAGCTCAAGCCTTATAAGCTCGCGCTCATATATTCTGGCATCGGACTCTGAAAATGGCGCATCACCGGGAGTGAGCCATCCCCTTGTGCCTGATATGACGGTGTTTTGCCACACGAAAGCATCATTCTGAAGAAAGCTTATGGTGTCAAAACCCTTGTCTTTTGTAAAGGCTTTGAGCTTTGCAAAGCTTGACCACCAAAAGTCGTGGTTGCCTCTCACAAGGAGCTTGTGGCCATTGAGGGAATTGAGAAAAGCAAAATCCTCTTTAGCCTCGTCAAGATACATTGCCCATGAGATGTCACCGGCTATGATGACCAGATCGTCGGGAGTGACATTTTTTTGCCAGTTTTCGCGGATTCTGTCCATATAGCCATGCCACGCACTGCCAAAAACATCCATCGGTTTGTCGGCTGAGAGTGAAAGATGAAGGTCACTTATTGCAAAAATTGCCATATGCATGTTCCCCTTTCACAAAATGCCGAATTACATAACATTCCATCCTATAATCAGGATACAAATCATTATATAACAAATTTTTCATAAAATCAAGTTGTTATTTATACAAAAAAGTGATAAGATATTGAGTGAAAATTATTTTAAAGGTATAATAAAATGATAATTTTACATAAAGTTGCAAAAAATCGCGCACTTTTATTGACAATCATTGTCGGTATATTTTTGTGTGCAATATCAAACATACTATACAACCATAATTATGAACAGACATGCAAAAAAATAAACTTGTCGGACGAAGAATTATTTGTAGAATGCAAGGTCAGCAGCTTTCCTGAAAAAGAAATCAACAGAGTTTCGTTTTGTGCAAGGATTGAGAATTGCAGTGAAAAAGAGCCTATCGGAAAGGGAGTTTTTGTTTCGGTAAAAGATTTCAAGGGAAAGGTGCACAAAGGCGACAAGGCAAAGTTTAAAGCAAAGCTCCTGACTGCCGATTCGGCCACAAACGAGGGCGCTTTTGACTACAAAAACTATCTCAAAAGTCTTGATGTGGTGTGTGTTTGCTATCCCGACAAGGAAAGTGTTGAAATCACAAAAAACGAATCGTTATTAAGAAGTATTTACGATATAAGGCTTGAATTTATAGCAGCTTGCGAAAAATATATACACAGATCGGGTGCAGGGCTTGTGAGCGCTATGCTGACGGGTGACCGAAGCGGAATTGATGCGCAGACAGGGGATAATCTTAAGACTGCGGGAATATATCATATCGTTGCCATATCGGGACTTCATCTCAATCTGTTCATTATGGCCATTTGCGACATAATTGCAAAATCTAAGCTTGGCAGAAGAAAAAAGGCTTTGTGGTCGTTTTTCTCCTGTGTCACAATAGGTCTTTTCGTAATGGTGTTTACAGGTTTCGGAATATCGGTCATAAGAGCATACATCATGATGCTCATACTGTTTTCGGCATCTTTGGTGCCAAGAGAGGCAAACAGCAAAAACTCTCTTTTTGTTACCGGTTTTATTGTGACAATACTTATGCCATACACTCTATACAGTGTATCGTGGTGGCTTTCGTTTTTGTCGACACTCGGAGTGATTGACGGTGCAAGATTTGCAGACAAAATAAAGACCAAATTCAAAATATCTCCCCTGTTTTTCAAAATTATAGGTCAGACTTTTATCATATCGTTCTTCACCACTGTCTACACCCTGCCTGTGACCTCATATGTGTTTGGATATCTGCCCGTGTATTCGTGGATAGCAAATGCGCTGGTGCTACCCGTTATGGGAGTTTTTATCGCTACGGGCGTGGTATTTGCTTTCTCTTCGGCATTTTTGCCTGTATGGGCATCTGCAGGACTGGGTTATGTACTTACTGCAATGGGCGAATATATCAGCTTTGTTGCAAAGGCTGTGTCGGCAATTCCATTTGCTACCATAGATACATATCACAATACATTCAGGCGCATTTTCTGCTTTGGTATATGCTCTTTTGGCACGGTAGTGATGATGCGCAAAAAGCAATATGTGAAAATGGCTGCATTTGTGACAGCTTTCACGGTTGCAGTCGGCATATTTTTGGTGTATAATAATCATAACAGCGAAATGACAATCACCTTTGCAGATGCAGGGCAAGGAGATTGCACCCTTGTGGAAATAAACGGTTACAACATTATGATAGATTGCGGCACGCAGGACCGTTCGGAATCTACCATATCATCACTCGAAGCCATGATAAGGGCAAAAAACATAAGAAAGCTTGATGCAATCTTTGTGACGCATTATCACACAGACCATACAAACGGTGCGATAAGCCTTCTGGAGAAAGGAAAATCAGAACTTTTAGTGCTGCCAAAGTATTACGACTTTGAAGAGGGCGAAGCAAGGGAAAACAAAGAAAACCTCCTTGCTGCGGCAGCAAAAAGCAACACAAAAATCAGATATGTGGAAAAAGGTGCAAAAATAAGCCTTGGAAATGATGCAAATCTTGAAATAATTTCGCCAAATGACGAAATGTTTTTTGAAAACAATGATATGTCGCTTATTGCCAGGGTAAAATATGGAAAAACAAAAGCACTGTTTTTGGGCGATGCAGAAGACAGGGCGCTTGAACACTTAATGAATGAAGATATAGAGTGTGACATATTGAAGCTTGCCCATCATGGCGGATACTGCGATATGTCTGAGAAAATAATCAAAAAAGCAAAACCCAAAGCCTGCGTGGCATCGTGTGGCGAAAACAACATGTATGGGCACCCTGACAAAAGAGTGCTGAGTGCATTGGAAGAGGTTGGCTGCGATGTGTACAGGACAGACCATCATGGTGCAGTGGCAGTTAAAGCCGACAAAAAGGCAAAGCTTACAATCACTACAAAGAGGTGAAAAAATGTCGATTAAAGAAGATATCAGAAGTGGCAACATAAAAAGTGTATATCTTATGTGGGGCGAGGAGAACTTTTTAAAAGACTACTACAAAAAAGCTCTTGTTGCCAAGGCATCACTTGGCGACCTTGTCGATTTTAATTATATGGAATTTACTTCTGAAAAACCGGATTTGGAAAAAATTGATGATTTTATAAGGTCCTACCCTTTTATGGCCGA
The DNA here is from genome assembly GCA_045586905.1 of Clostridia bacterium. Classification (GTDB taxonomy): domain Bacteria; phylum Bacillota; class Clostridia; order UMGS1810; family UMGS1810; genus RGIG1828. Next base: position 14,330 of record JAZNBF010000109.1, on the reverse strand, counting down.
CAAAAAGGTGCTCTATATAAAAAACAGCGACATTTTTAAAAAGGCAAATGAGCAGGAAAAAAGCTTCTGGCAAAGTGTGTTTTCGGATGTGAGCGATTTTGTTGTTATCATCTTTTCAGAAGATGAGGTTGACAAAAGAAGTGCACTGTATAAAGCAGTGACAAAAAATCACTCGGTTGATGAATTCCCTTTTCAGAGTGAAGCCAATCTGTGCGACTGGATAAGGCGATACAGTCAGAGCCTTGGAAAAGACATAAGGCGTGATGCGGCAGTGCATCTCATGAAATCGTGTTCACAAAGCATGTATATACTCAAAAACGAGCTCGACAAGCTTTCGGCTTTTTGCTCGGGCAGGAAAGAAATCACGATAGATGACATTGAAAAATGCGCATGTAAAATTCCTGAAGACAGAGTGTTTGACATGATAGACAGTATTCTTACAGGAAATACCAAAGATGCATTCGGCAAATACGAAGAGCTGAAGCTCATAAGGCAGGAACCGATAAGAATTTTGGCAGCAATATTTATGAAATATAATCAGATGAGGAAGATAAAGCTTTTGGCAGCTTCTATGAATGCCCGGCAGATAGCTGAGAAAACCGGACAAAAAGAATATTTTGTGACAAAGGACCTTGCAAAGATAAACAGAATCACACAAAAAAAGCTTGACGAAATAATCTATTTGTGCAGGGAAGCCGACCACAAAATCAAGGCAGAATATGCAGACGGTTGGGCGCTGCTTGACATTCTTGTGGCAAAGATGATATAAAAAGATAAAAACGCATAAGGCCTGACAGGCTTTATGCGTTTTTTGTTTTATAAAATGATACAGATAAGTCCGCCACTACCCTCATTTATAATTTTCTGCAGGGTTTCTCTGAGCTTATAACGTGCATCGTCGGGCATTTTGGTGAGTTTCCCGCGGAGGCCTTCGTTCACGAGCTCGTGGAGTGACTTGCCGAAGATGTTGGTTCCCCAGATGGATGTGGGGTTTTCGTCGAATTCGTTAAGAAGGAAGTGCACAAGCTCCTCCGACTGCTTTTCGGTGCCGACTATTGGCGACACTTCGGTTTCTATGTCGGCTCTGATGAGGTGGATGCTTGGTGCGCTCGCTTTGAGGCGCACACCATAGCGACTGCCCTGACGGACTATTTCGGGTTCTTCGAGTGAGAGCTCATCGATGGAGGGTGCTACAATGCCATAGCCCGTTTCTCTTACCTCATCGAGAGCGCCTTTTATTTTGTCATATTCTCTCTTTGTGGCAGAAAGTTCGGTGATGAGGCTCATGAGAGTGTCTTTGCCGCTTATCTCAAAGCCTGAGTTTTCGCCGAGAATTTTATAGAACAAATCGTCGTCTATGTGCACCTCACACACAACTCTTCCGTCGCCAAGGTTTATATTTGAGATGGAGGCATCGTTTATGTTTTCATCGGATGCGATGGAGGCAGTAACAAGAGAGGCATCACTGATTTTTCTCACATTTCCGATGCTTGAAAGAAGATTGTCATATATTGATTTTTTGATGCGGTGATGATGGGGCAACACATCTACCCATGACGGAAGATTTATGGAAATCTCGCTGATGGGAAATTCAAAAAGGATTTTTTCTATGATGTTGTTTATGTCGCCCGAATCGAGTTCTGCACAGTTGACACAAAGAGCACATACATTGTGTTTTGTTTCTATCTCCTCTTTCACTCTCTGCGCGCTTTCGCTATATGGATTGACACAGTTTATAAGCACTATGAAGGGTTTGTTCAACTCTTTGAGTTCATTTATCACTCTGTCTTCGGCGTCTATGTAGTCCTCACGGGGAATGTCGGTGATGCTGCCATCGGTGGTGATGCAGAGCCCTATGGTGGAATGGTCTTTTATGACCTTGTCGGTGCCTATTTCTGCCGCCTCAGCAAAAGGCATTTCGTCATCGGACCAAGGAGTTTTTACCATGCGGGGCATCTCATCTTCAAAATGGCCCGTTGCAGAGTTTACAATATATCCAACGCAGTCTATCATTCTTATATTCATTTTGGCATTGCCCGACAGACACACCTCAACGGGCTCGGCAGGAATAAATTTTGGTTCGGTGGTCATGATTGTTTTGCCCCCACCTGACTGAGGCAGTTCGTCTCTTGCACGGTCACGACTGTATACATTTTGAATGTTGGGCAAAACAAGCAAATCCATAAAGCGTTTTATAAAAGTTGATTTACCCGTCCTGACAGGTCCCACGACGCCTATCATTATGGTGCCTTCTGAGCGTCTGGCTATGTCTTGGTATATATTTTCCATAGTTAGTCCTCCATACGTTTTTTATACATTGTATGAAGGGGTGACTTTTTTTATTACAAATTGAAAACTCAGACAAAAATAGAACAAGGACGTCAAAATGGAAAATCTTGACATCCTTGTTCTATTAAATAACGAAAAACATTTTAGATTAAAGCTATGCATCTCAACAACACACATTAACCTACATGTATTGTATCATACACACAATATGTTGTCAATAGTAAATATATAATTTTTTGTTATTTTTTGCATTAATTTATCATATATTGAATCAGGTGATATTATGAAGCTTAAAGCATGGAATATTGCAGGATTTATTTATATAATCGCAATTGGTACATTTTTGCATTTTTCATATAAGCTGTCGGGCGAAAATCATTTTGTGGGATATTTTTCGGCAGTGAATGAAAGTGTGTGGGAGCATTTGAAGCTTATTTTCTGGCCGGCTTTTTCATTCAGCATAATTGAATTTTTTGCCTATGGAAAAGCCGAAGCCGATTTTTTTGCAGTCAAAATGTGTGCAATAGTTATGGCAATGGCTTTTATAGTAATCTTTTTTTACACATATTCGGGAGTTTTGGGTTTTTCTCTTGCTCCGGTTGATATTGCATCTTTTGTTGTGAGTGCTTTTATTTGCCAGTGCATAAGCTACCGGCTGCTTCTGAGTGAGGGTGCAAATGAAAAAGCTGACAACCTGAGAGGCTTTGTGGTGATGATGATAATTGCGATGTGCTTTGTAACATGGACATATAATCCTCCGTCGCTTGGAATCTTCTGGGGATAAAAAGGAAATAAAAAAGTGTCTGAACAGGTTTTGTTCAGACACTTTTTATTTTACATGGGGATGCCGTTTTTAAGCTTGACATTCTTTGTTTCAAGTTCGGCAACAATTGCATTTACCACATCGAGAACTTCCTCTTTGGTGAGAGTTTTTTCGGGATGTGAGAAGATGAGGCGAACTGTGATTGATTTGCCATTTTCATCGGAATAGATATCGGTTACCGACACCTTTTTGATGAGAGGACAGTTGGCATTGTCTATTGCCTGAGAAACGGGCCGGAAACTTTCGGTAACAAATGAAAGGTCGATTTCAATCTCGGGGAATCTGGAGGGTTCCTCGTAGTGAATGCCTGCGTTTTGTATCTCGGCAAAGGTTTCAACATCGATCTCGGCAAATACAATGCTTGCTTTTTTGTCGATTTTCTTGGAAACAGATGCATTAACAATACCAATCTCACCAAGCTCTTTGCCATCACATATGATTGCATTTAAGTTCTTGGGGTGCTGATAGGAATGTGTGGCTTCCATTTTGCTGAAGGTCAGCTTGCGATGTTTGATGTCATCGGTGATGACTGCCAAGATGTCACGAAGTTCAAAGTAAAGGGTTTCGACATCTTTGGTTTTGGAGAAAAGGGTAATTGCAAGCTTTTTATGTTCATTGCAAAGACCGTCTGTACCAACGCCATCAACCGTGCGGCCCACTTCAAACACTGAAAAATCGGTGGAGTAGCCTGTGTTGTATTTTACCTGGCAAAGCTGAGTGGGTATGATGGATTTTCTGATAGTTTTAATGTTGGGATTGGTGGCATTTACAAGGTCAATATTTGGCTCGATTTCGATGCCGAGTGCCTTGTATTCGTCATAATATGCCCACACATAAGAGTGGAGCTCGTGCATTGAATAGCGCTTAACAAGTGTATCTTTTATGCGGTCTTCATCACTCTTGGTCTGTGCGGCTCTCACGGGATAGAGAGGAACAGATGCAGTGTGAACATCGAAGTTGTCATAGCCATAGATACGGGTGATTTCTTCGATGATGTCGGCTTTTATGGTGACGTCCTTGGTAGCTCTCCAGCTTGGAACTTCCACTTCGAAGTTGTCGCCATCGAGCTTCACTCCGAAGCCGAGCGAGGTGAGAGTTTTGACAATGGCATCGTTTGAAATTTCGATGCCTGTGTATTTATTTACAAAGGCTTTGTCGAAGCTGAGGTTAACCTTGTCATAGCTAAAAGCTATTTCATCGGTGAGAGCTGAAACGACCTTAGCACCCGAGTCAATATCTGTGAGAAGCTTAACAAAACGGGCAACAGCCTTGACGGTCATTTCGGGGTCGAGGCTCTTTTCGTATCTCATGGAAGCATCGGTACGGTGAGAGAGGCGGACTGTGGACTTACGGATTGATGCCGCATCGAAGGTGGCAGACTCGAGTGTGAGGGTGGTTGTGTCGGCAACGATTTCCGAATCGAGACCACCCATAATGCCTGCTATGGCAACGGGTTTGTCGTCGTTGCATATCATGAGTGTGTTTTCGTCTATTTCGCGTTCTACTCCATCAAGAGTTGTGAAAGTGAAGGGTTTGTCAAAACGCCTTACGCGGATTTTTTCTACCTTGCGGGAGTCAAACGCATGCATGGGCTGGCCCATTTCAAGCATGAGATAGTTTGTGAGGTCCGCAAGGAAGTTGAGAGCACGCATGCCGCAATAGAAGAGACGGATTCTCATGTTTACAGGGCTTGTGTGGGTTGAAATGCCCTCAAACTGCAAACATGAATATCTCTGACAGAGAGGATCTTCTATTTTGAGGTCGACCTTGGCGAGCTTATCGTAGGTAGAAAGGTCTGCTACGGGAATTGGCTTAAGTTCTCTGCCTGCAATGGCTGCAAACTCACGTGCTATGCCATAGTGGCCCCAGAGATCGGGACGGTTGGTGAGGGATTTGTTATCTACCTCAAACACAATGTCGTCTATGTCATAGATGGTCTTAATGTCGGTGCCACAGGGCACATCATCGGTTATGTCCATGATGCCATCGTTTGAATCGCTTATGCCGATTTCCTTTTCACTGCAGCACATGCCACATGAGGTGTAGCCTGCAAGGGCACGGGGCGCGATGGTGATGTCACCAATTTTAGCGCCGAGCTTAGCAAAAGCTGTTTTCATGCCAACTCTTACATTGGGTGCGCCACATACAACATCGGTGAGCTCACCGTCACCTGCATCAACCTTGAGAAGATGAAGCTTTTTGGATTCGGGATGGGGTTCAACAGATTTTATTTCGGCAACAACTATGCCGGAGATGTCGGAGCCTTTGAAGAATATTTCGTTTTCAACCTCGGCAGTTGAAAGAGAAAATTTACTTATGAGTTCAAGCTTATCGAGACCGGAAAGGTCTACAAAGTCTGAAATCCAGTTCATTGATAAAAACATATTGTCGTCTCTCCTTTCTTATTTGTCGTCGGTAAACTGCGACAGAGTTTTGAGACTGCCCGAGTTCAGATCACGAATGTCTTTGACACCATATTTCATCATTGCAAGACGGGTGAGACCGAGACCAAAGGCAAAGCCTGTGTATTCTTCGGGATCGATGCCACCAGCCTTGAGCACTTCGGGGTGAATCATGCCGCAGGGGCAAAGTTCAAGCCAACCACTGTGCTTACATGAGGGGCAGCCTTCGCCGCCACAGATGAGGCAGCTGATGTCAAGTTCGAAGCCGGGTTCCACAAAGGGAAAGAAGCCGGGACGGAGACGGACTTTAATGTCTTTCTGGAAAACCTCGGAGAGCATTGTTTTCATGAAGAAGATAAGGTTTGAGATGGAGATGTCTTTGTCGACCATAACGCCTTCCATCTGGAAGAAGGTGTTTTCGTGGCAGGCATCGGTAGCTTCGTTACGGAAGCATCTTCCGGGGAAGATTGCCTTTATTGCCTTGCCTTCTTGTACCAAAGCATCTTTATACTTTTTGTAGATAGCATTCTGGGCAGCTGATGTCTGTGATTTTAAGAGCTGACCGTTTTCGAGATAGTAGGTATCCTGCATATCACGCGCAGGGTGATTTTTGGGGATGTTGAGTGATTCGAAGCACTCGTAGTCGGACACGATTTCGCTATAATCCTCAACAGTGAAGCCCATTGATTTGAATATTTCCTCACACTGTCTCTGAACGAGGGTGATGGGATGGTAGGAGCCTCTTGTGAGGTCGGTGGGGATGGAAATGTCAAACTCGGGCATGCGGCTGTTTTCAAGCTCGATTTCTTTTTGCTTGAGTTCTTCCCTCTTTTCGGCGATGCGGTCATTCACTTCGTTTTTGAGAACATTTACTTCCTGACCAAAGGTTTTTTTCTCTTCAACCGAAAGGTCTTTCATCTCCTTTAAAAGTTCAGTTACATAGCCTTTTTTGCCGATGTATTCAACTCGGATTTTCTCAAGCTCTTCCATGTTGTCTGCCTTGGAAAGCGCATCGAGAAAGGCATTTTTTACATCAATTGTTTTCTGTGACATAATATACTCCCTTTCTGTGTTGCAATCGCTACACTGCGATTGCCTGTAAATAAAAAACAGCTCATCCTCTAAGGGACGAGCTGTAACCCGCGGTACCACCCAAATTCGAAAACAAAGGTTTTCGCACTCTGTGAGTCTTTTGGCGTGAGGCTCAAACACCCTGCTTATATCCACAATGGACTTTCGCAGAGTACTCCAATGCTGAAATTCACACAATATACTATTTAAGATGCTCACAGCCGACGGCATCTTCTCTCTCGGAAAATCATATATTGGCTACTTACACATTTTCACAGTACTTTAAAAGTATATCAGTATTTTTTGAAAAAGTCAAGGGTTTATCTGTATTTTGGCAAGACCTGCTTCGGCAGTTTCCTTATAGGCACCGGGCATATCGTGGCCGGTTTCTTTCATGGTCTGAACAACCTTGTCAAACGATATTTTTCTTGTGGCAAAAAGAAGGTCGGCAAGGTTTGCAGCATTTATTGCACGCATTGCCGCAACTGCATTTCGCTCGATGCAGGGAATCTGAACAAGGCCACAGATTGGATCACAGGTGAGGCCGAGGTGGTGTTCTATGGCAATTTCGGCGGCATATTCTATTTTGTCGATGGGGAGATGGAAAATCTGCCCCATTGCAGCAGCTGCCATTGCACAAGCTGTGCCAACCTCCACCTGACATCCGCATTCGGCACCCGAGATGGATGCATTGTGCTTTATGAGATTGCCAATGATGCCTGCTGTGGCCATGGCACGTTTTATCTCGGTGGTGGTGACTTCGAGCTGCTGATTGTTATAGTAGAGCACAGCAGGGAGAACGCCTGCGGAGCCACATGTGGGCGCAGTTACGATGGTTTCGCCCATGGCATTTTGCTCGCTGACAGCAAAGGCATAGGCACAAACCACCCTGTTTTCCCTTGTGCGCGAGTTTTCTTTTGGAGATATATTTTCAAAAAGATGTTTTGCTTTTTTGTGAACATCGAGGCCACCGGGGAGGATGCCTTCGTCATCTAAACCTCTTTCGATGGCATCTTTCATAGTGTTCCATACAAGGTCGATATAGTCCCAGAAGCCTTCTCCCTCAAAGTGTTCGGCATACTGCCAGAGCTCCATGGAGTTTTCTGCGCAAAAGGCTGCTATTTCTCTGAAGCTTTTGTGGGGATATACAAGCTGTGGCTTATGTGCACTTTCGCCCTCAAACTGAATATTGCCGCCTCCAACACTCATAACTCTTGCCTTTGAGATTATCTCTCCGTTTGACAGAGCAAAAAGGTCCATTGTGTTGGGGTGAGGAAGGTCGGTTTTTTGCATATCAAATTCGATGGTGCAAGCCTTGGGCGCCATGGTCTTGACTATAACTGCATCGGTGCCATGGCCCTCTCCCGTTTTGGCAAGTGAACCATAGAGAATCACTTTGAATTCGTCGGCGCTTTCGTTGCGATCTTTGAAAGCAAGACACGCACGTTCGGGGCCTATGGTGTGGGAACTTGAAGGTCCACGGCCTATTTTGTAGAGTTCTTTTAAGGTTTCCATTTTAAAGCTTGAGGTGCTCATAGATTTGGCTCCTTTTGTGGTTTATTTGTCGTAAAGACCGGCTGTCAGCTTTGAATAGACAAAATGCTGTTCTTTGTAGAGGCTGAAATGGCCTGACATGATATAGCTCACTGCGCAGGCTATGGTGTAGAAAAGAATTCCATCTGCGCCAAAAAGCTCTATTGCAATGAGGACAGATGCAATCGGGCAATTGACCACACCGCAGAAAAGGGCAATCATGCCAAGAGATGCGCCAATGCCTGCATCTATGCCCAAAAGATTTGCAACTGCACATCCAAGGGTAGCTCCGATGAAAAACGAGGGGACTATCTCCCCGCCCTTGAAGCCTGCACCAATGGTTATGGCAGTAAAAATTATCTTGAGCAGAAAATCATACACACGGGCATCGCCAGAAAGCGCTCCAAATACAACATCCATGCCTGCACCGTTGTAGTCGTAGGTGCCGACGAGAAGTGTGAGCACAACTACAAGCGCGCCTCCGACAAATATGCGGAGGAAAGGATTGGGAAGGAGCTTTTTCATATAGTGGCCACTTTTTCTTACAGACACACAAAAAACAATGCTTACGAGAGCGCAGATGATTGCAAGAACAATAACTTTGAGCGAAAAAACAACAGAGGCATCACTGAAGATGACCGGCCCCAGATTCATGGGGATGACGCCCAAAGAGGTTGACACAAAATATGCAGTGGCAGATGCTATGATGCATGGAAGAAAAGATGTGACATTAAGTGAGCCAACATTTGCCACCTCGATTGCAAAAACTGCTGCAGCGACGGGTGTGGAAAACAGTGCCGAAAACACACTTCCCATGCCTGCCATGGTGATGGTGTGGCTGTCGTCGGTGGAGAATTTAAATAATTTGCCGAATTTGTAGCCAATGCCACCACCTATCTGAAGTGCTGCACCCTCACGGCCAGCAGAACCACCGAAAAGATGGGTGATTATGGTGGAGATGAAGATAAGGGGCACCGTTATAAACGGGATATCGACTTTTGTGCCAACTGCCTTGATTATACGGTCGGTATCGATTGTGCCGAATTTTTTGGAAAGATTATACAAAAGTGCTATCACAAGGCCAGACAGAGGCAGAAAATATATAATTCTTGGGTTTTGGGTGCGAAAATGTGTGACAAAATCGAGCAGATGATGAAAAGCTGCTCCCACCACACCACAAATGGCACCAAGAATTATGGCAAACAGTGTCCATTTTAAAAAGGTTTTTGTATATTCAGATATTGGTTTAATAATGTTTTTCATGATGACTCCTCAAGTGTAATGTTATAAAATTTGTGATTTCAAACAAACAATTTAAAAGTCAAAGCAGGCTATTGCTTTGACTTTATTTATTATTTATATGCAGGTTCGCATGTAAGATTTATGCCGAGTCTTTTGATGATTTTTTCGTCCTGCTGTGAAAGAATGACAGACGAGTGAAGCTCGCATCCTTTTAGGTTGTCAAGCTGATTCATGGCAAGAAGGGCATTTTGGTCGGTGTTTGCACAGATGGAGAGTGCAATGAGGACCTCATCTATGTGAAGTCTTGGATTGCGATTGCCAAGATGTGCTGTTTTCAGCTTGGAAATAGGCTCGATTATACTTGGAGAGATGAGATGAACACTGTCATCTATTCCGGCAAGAGCTTTCAGGGCATTGAGCATAAGCGCCGAGGTTGCACCGAGGAGAGCAGAGGTTTTGCCCACTATGATGCGTCCGTCATCCAAGCGAATGGATGCCGCAGGCTTGCCTGTGAGAGACGCCTTTTCGAGAGCGGGAGCTACAACGTCACGGTCGGAAACGGTTACACCTGCTTTTTTCATGAGAAGCTCGAGTTTATATACTGTTTCATCAGTTATGGTGCCTTTTTTCTGGTCGCAAAGTGCAGTGTAGTAGCGACGGAGAATTTCCTGTCTGGATGCTTTTTTGGACTCCTCATCATCTATTATACAATTGCCCGCCATGTTAACGCCCATATCGGTGGGAGATTTGTAGGGACATTCGCCCAGGATGGTCTCAAGCATGGAATGAACCACGGGGAATATTTCGACATCACGATTGTAGTTGACAGTGGTTTCGCCATAGGCATCGAGATGGAAAGGATCTATCATGTTGACATCGTCGAGATCTGCTGTGGCTGCCTCGTAGGCAAGGTTCACCGGATGGGAAAGAGGCAGATTCCATATGGGGAAGGTTTCAAACTTGGCATAGCCTGCCGAGGTGCCTCTTTTGTGCTCGTGATAAAGCTGAGAGAGGCAGGTTGCCATTTTGCCGCTGCCGGGGCCGGGAGCTGTTACAACAACGAGCTCACGGGTGGTTTTGATATATTCGTTTTTGCCATAGCCATCATCACTTACTATGTGGTTTATGTCGGATGGATAACCCTCTATGGAATAGTGACGATATACATTGACGCCGAGTGATTCGAGTCTTTTCTGGAAAGCTATGGCAGAAGGCTGATTTGCAAAACGAGTCATAACAACACTGCTCACATAGAGACCTATGGAGCGGAAGCAATCTATGAGACGGATAACATCACGATCATAGGTGATGCCCAGGTCGGAACGGAGCTTGTTTTTCTCTATGTCGGAAGTGTTAATGGTAATGACAATCTCAACACAGTCTTTTAACTGAAGAAGCATTTTGAGCTTACTGTCGGGTTCAAAGCCGGGAAGTACACGGGATGCATGAAAGTCGTCAAAAAGCTTGCCGCCAAACTCCAGATAGAGCTTGCCGCCAAACTGTGCAATGCGCTCGTTGATATATTGCGATTGCATGAGCAGATATTTGTTGTTATCAAAGCATTTCTGTGACATACATGCTTTCCCCTTCTTGTGTGTATTATCTTAATATGTTGCAAATAACACGCTGACAAATCTAAATATAATTATATAACAATTATACCACAAATTCAAGTGTTTTGATAAAAGAAACAATACAAATTTATAAACACACCTCAGTGAGTGGTTATTTGTATGGTGTTGCATTGCCGATTAAGCTCTGACCCATGCTGTTTTGCAGTTGCCTTTTTAAAAATCAAAAAGAACCACGGCATAATTGCCGTGGCTCTTTTCTTTTTAATTAATTAAGTTAGAGAACTTAAGAATTAATTAGTCAACCTGGAAAGGTCTAGCGAATGTGATGAAGTCAGCTACTTTATCATCAACAATCTTAGCGATGAAGTAGTTAGCTTTACCATTTGCATGGCCTACATAAGTGTCGATGGAAGCAGTTGCCTGCCAATCGCCAGCAAATACTCTAGCTTTGCTTTCGCCAGCATCGTCTTTGATTGTGTAAGCATTGGTAGAACCAAGGATTACATATTCGTTACCAAGACCATCGATTACTTTTGTACCCTTAGATACTTTAGCAGTATCTGCGATGTAACCGTAAACGATTTCTGTGTCGAGGTTGTTAGCAGCGCTTTCAACATAAGCTTCGAGTGTAGCGTTGATTACATAAGGTCTAGCAGCACTGTTAGCAGCGTTAGCTGCGAATGCTGTCTTAGCGAGAACTGCATAAGCAGAAGCAACACCGTCAGCATCAGCTGTGAACATCATAGCAGCACCAACTTTAATGTCAGCTTTAGCTGTGCCTTCGCAAGGTACAGATACAGCTGTGTCTTCCATGATGATGATTTCTTTGAGTTCTTCTTCGCTGGATACATAGTATCTAACTTTCATAGCATCTTCTTCATTAACTTTTGTGCTTGTAACACCAGTAATGATAGCGAGATCCTGAGTATAGTCTACTGCAGCAGCACCAGCTGTGATGATGAGGCAGTCAACTTCACTGTCTTCGTTTCTTACATACCAACCAGTGTAGTTGTTGTCGTCAACGAGTGAAGAAGCATCTGTTACGAAAGAACCTGTGTCTCTTGCACCTGTGAGGTTGAAGATAACAGCGTCTGTTTCGAAAGATGTGAAGAGTTTTTCAGCATCAGCATTGTAGTTGTCAGAACCACCGTTGTAAGCATCAACTGCAGCGATTTCTCTGATGAGACCGTTGGAGTCGAGTTTGTAGGTTACGATTCTGGAAGCAACATTTGTCTTGAATGCATTAGAAGCAGAGTTTACAGTGATGTCAAGAGCTGAAACGAGGCCAGCGGAGCTTGCATCTTTGTCAAGGTCAGCAGCAACGATGTTGCCATCTTTGTCATAAAGATCGAAACCATCTTTTACAGTGTAAGTAACGATTTCGTTGTCTTTTGTGAGCATTTTAACCTGCCAAGCATTGTCCCAACCACCGTTGTTGGAGATTGCTGTGCCGAGGATGTAAGCATAGTTGCCTGCAACAGAAGCAGATTTTTCAAAATCGAAGATTTTGCCTGTTCTTGTGAGATAGAATACGCCTTCATCGCCGAGGTTGATTGAACCAACGCCAGCTTTGCCATATTCTACGCCATCAACATAAACAGCATCTGTTTTTGTTTCGTTTACAGTACCTTCAACAGTTTTCTTGCCGAGGTTGATAACTTCGATCCATGTGTGGTTTCTACCGTTACCGTTGGAGGAGATGAATGCGATTACATCATCTTCAGCGAAATCTTTGAGTTCCATAGCTTCGCCATTTTCGTCAACGATTGAGATAGATTTTGCTTCATCTTCGAAATCAAATACGAATGTGTAAGCTGTACCAATGAATCTGTCTCTTTCAGCTTCAATGGAGTCTACTCTGTCATATTTGTATTCTTTAGCAACGATCATATCGAATTTGTTGTCACCTGTGTTTTCGATGAGAGTAAATTCTACATCGTCACCAGCTGAGCACTGACCGTTAAGACCAGTGATGTTTGTTTTTACATAGTTGTAATATACACCGTCTGAGTTTACAGAAGCATCAAGATTGTATTTCTTGGTGTTGTAGTGATCAGCATCTGTGTAGTATTCAACTTTTGTAGCATCGATTGTTTCGATGTCTTCGAGACCAAGTTCAACAACTGTGCTTTCTGCACCAGGCATAATAGCGATGATCTCATATTTGTTTTTAGCATATTCTTTTGCAATGATCATGTCATATTTGTTGTCACCGGTGTTTTCGATAACAGTGATTTCCATGTCATTAGCTGCACCAATAGCTGTGTTAAGAGCATTAACACCAACTTCTGCATAGTTGAGGTATACACCAGCAGCACTTGTGATAGCTGTGTCATCAAGTGTAAGTTTTTTGGTGTCATATTTGTCAGCATCTGTGTAGTATTCAACCTTTGTGGTATCGATTGTGTCGATATCTTCAAGACCGAGTTCTACGATTGTGCTTTCTGCACCAGGCATAATAGCGATGATTTCATATTTGTTGTTGGAAAGTTTTTTTACAAAAACTGTTGAAGCATAACCAAAGTAGCTTTCAGCGTCTACGCCTTCGCCAACTTTGAATGTTTCTTCAGCAGCGAAGATGCTGCTGCCATACTCTTCGCTGATTGCAAAATCTACATAACCTTTGTCTGCGCCACCGATAACTTCTGTTTTAACTACAGAACCATCGAGTTTAACAACTTTGAGGTTTGTGAGAAGAGTTTTGTATGCTTTGCCGCTTGTTCCCGTCTGCGGCGAATAATAGTGAGTGTCTGTTATAACCGTAAGTTTAAGTGACATAGTTTAATCCTCAATCGCTTTGATTCGGTATACTTTTACTGCGTGAGAGTTGAGCTCAACGTCAATTTCATCGTCGGTTTCAAACTCTTTGCCCGACCACAGCTCTTTGCAAATATATTTGTTTGCAACGGGAAGGGGACAGTATTCGGTTTTGAGGAAATCCCTGATGTGTACGGTTTCTTCAAATTCATCACCGAATTTATTGAAAATGCAGTAAGCAGCTTCGTTGTTTTCAAGCGGCTTTACAAGGTGGTCAACCTTACCGTTTGTTTTGTGTCTGCGTGCCTGAACGCCGAGCTTATCCTGGTCAATTGCAATAAGCTCTTTGTTTGTGAGAATCTGAAGAATTTCGTCGTCCTCTTTTGCGTTGCCGTTTTCGACAATAAATCTGCGTATGTCGTGGCCGAGAATAAGCGGTGCGGCCATCATACACCAGAGTGTGAAATGTGCACGGTTTTCGTCAAGCGTAAGGTTGCCGTTGCCAACTTCAAGCATATCTGGGTCGTTCCATCCGCCCGGACCTGCATATTTGGCAAGGCGGACATTTTGCTCATATATTGCAAGGATTGATTTCCAATCAGCAAAAATATCGAGCGTTGTTCTCCAGAGATTACCTGC
>JAZNBF010000108.1:0-8265 GCA_045586905.1 Clostridia bacterium | reverse complement strand
TCACAAGCTGCTCGCCAACTGTCTTGAGCACAGAAAGAGATGCGGGAATTCCATTTATCCTCACGTTGTTTTTGCCATCTGAGCCAAGCTCGCGCGATATCATAATCTCCTCTTCGGGCTCGGTGCCGAGGAGATCGGCAACTAACTCGGCAGTGGCTTTATCAACCTCAAACACACCGTCGACGCGTGCTTTGCTTTCGCCCGATCTGATGAGGTCCTTTGATGTTCTCTCGCCTCTGAGCATATTTATGGCATCAATAATTATGGACTTACCTGCTCCCGTTTCACCGGTGAGAACATTAAAGCCCATATCAAAATCTATGTCGCAAGCTTCTATAACTGCTACATTTTTAATGGAAAGATGTCTGAGCACATCTATGCACCCCTATTGAATAAACTTTGAAAGCTTCGAGCAAAGCTGCTTTGCGCCTTTTTCACTGTGCACCACAATCATGATGGTGTCGTCACCGCAAATGGTGCCCACAATCTCGTCCCACACAAAGCTGTCGAGAGCATAACCCACAGCCTGTGCCGCACCTGCCATTGTCTTGAGCACTACAATATTCATTGCATAGTCTGCTTTTATGAGGCAGTTATGGAGGATTTTTTCGAGCTTGTCGCCAATACTGATGTCGCTTTCCTTGGATGGAGCATACTTGTAGGTGCCATCTGCAAGAAGCACCTTTATTATGCGCATTTCCTGAAGGTCACGCGAAGCTGTGGCCTGTGTCACATTAAAACCACACTCGTTGAGTCGGCGTGTGAGCTTCGACTGGGTTGAAATGTTTTCGGAATTTATAAGCTCAAGTATTTTTTCGTGTCTTTCAGATTTTATCATGTATATTTCTCCTTAATCATGCATTAGTCAGCCCTGAAGCTTTTTGTTGAAAATCTCATAGAAGCCACGGTCGCTCACCTTTATAAGACGGGTTTTGAGAGGCGAAGCTTTTATAACAATTTCATCACCGTCGGCAATTTGCACACTCCTCTGACCGTCGGAGGTGAGCATTGATATATCGTCAAAGTTTGCATGGAAGCGTATGGTGATTTCGCTTTTGCCGGGCACAATGAGAGGCTTTGAGCTCATTGTGTGGGGGCAAACGGGTGTGATTATGCACACATCAAGTGACGAATCAACCACAGGTCCGCCTGCGCTGAGTGAATATGCAGTGCTGCCCGTAGGAGTAGACACCACCACACCGTCGCCGACATATGATGTGACAAAGTGACCGTCCACCAGTACATCAAGTGCAATCATGCGTGTGTAGGAAGCACGGGAAATGACAAGGTCATTGAGTGCAGAGAGGGGAGAGGTCTTTTCTTTGCCGCCTGCATAGACGAGAGCCTCTATCATAAATCTTTCTTCTATGTTGAAGCTTCCGTTTGCAAAGCTGTTGAGAGCATTCTCAATTTCCGTTGGCTCCACATCGGCAAGAAATCCCATGTGGCCCATGTTTATGCCCAAGACAGGCACTTGGGCACTTGCAGCTTCATTTGCAGTGAGAAGTATGGTACCGTCGCCACCGATGACAATTGCACCAAAACAACCTCCAAGGCACTCTTTGAGGCTCTGGGGGTCGGTTCCGTCGGGGAAGACGAGGTTGAATTTGTCTTTTAAAACATCGACGCATTTTTGGGTTATGTAACCGTCAATATCTTTTTTCTTGTTTGTAATTATTGCAACTGTATGCATGTGTTTCACCTCTGTATGCAAAAACACTGTATAATTATATAAATTATACATCATTTGCTGTATATTTGTCAACAACCACATAAAATTAAATAAGTATAAAAGGAAAAGCTTGACAAAGCTTTTGTTTGATGTTAAAATAGTTTGAAGTTAAAAGTATTTTGGAGATGATTTTGTGGCTAATACAAAAAAGACAGAAATAAACCATTTGTTTGTCAAAGTGTTCAACTCCATTCTTTCATGGGAGGAACAAAGCTTCAGAGAAATGGGACTCGACAGGCTTTCGCTTCGTGAGCTCCATGTCATTGAGGCAGTGTATTATCTCATGGAAAAAGGCAAAAACAAAATGTCGGAGATTGCAGCATATCTTGCAATCACACCCGGCTCACTCACAACCTCTGTCAACTGTCTTGTAAAAAAAGGTTATCTTGAGAGAAAGAACGATCCCGATGACCGCAGAGTTGTTAAAATTGTGCCCACACCCATGGCAGAAGAGGCGAACAAGATTCATCAGAAATTTCACATGGAAATGATAGATAAGGTTTTTGCGTCGTTTGACGAAAAGAGCATAGATGTGCTCTCATCTGCACTCTCATGTCTTGACAACATATTCGGAAACGATAAAAGGAGATAATTATGAAAAAAGAATTTAAAGGTTATGAGCTCAGAGGCTTTAAAAGCTTCAGGGAGATAATTCAAAGAAACATTGCCGAAAGGGGCGACAAGCCCGGTTTTTTGTATCGCGATAAAGGCGATGTTAAAACCGTTTTGTACTCTGAATTTTTAAACGAAAGCTCCTGTCTTGGCAATGCCCTCTGTGAGATGGATCTTTCAGGGCGTCATGTGGCGTGCATAGCTGACAACTGCTACAAAATGATAGTTGTATTTTTCACTATGCTTCATTCCCGCGGCGTGTATATTCCCATCGACCGTCAGCTTCCCGAAAAAGACGTTATAAACGTGCTCAGTCACAGTGATACTGAGGTTGTTTTCTTCTCTAAAAAGTATAAGAAGAAAATCATGGAAAACAAAGACAACCTTCCAAATGTAAAATACTTTTTTTGCCTCGATGACGAAGCAGGTGAGGAGTATGAGTCATATGACAAGCTCATTTCAAAGGGCAAAGAGCTTAAAGAAAATGGCTATGGCCTCTACGAAGAAACCCCCGGCAACACAAAGGACCTCAGAGTGCTTGTGTATACCTCGGGCACCACAGGCATGGCAAAGGGTGTTATGCTCTCTGAGCATAGCATTGTAAACGATGTGTCCTATGGTCTCACCATCACAAGACTTTATGACAGTGCCATCTCAATTCTTCCTTATAACCATGTGTATGAGGCGGCAGGTCTTCTTGCCGAAATGGCGTGCCATGTTACCATCGGCATAAATGACAACATCAAAAACATCATGCAGAACTTTGCAGCCTACAAACCCGACAGTGCCTATCTTGTGCCTGCATATATGGAAGCTTTCTACAAGCGCATATGGAAGCAGATTGGTTCCAAAAAGCCTCTCATAAAAGCCATGATTGCAATCAGTAATGCACTGAGAGGACTTGGCATAGATGTAAGACGCAAAATGTTTTCCATGATAATTAAAAATTTTGGCGGCAACTTCAGAAAAATAGTAAGCGGCGGTGCACCTCTTCGCCCCGAGATTGCCGAGTTTTTTGAAAGCATAGGCATAACCGTGGTAAACGGATATGGCATTTCCGAGTGCTCACCACTCATAAGCATCACCCGTGAGGGCTATGACGATTGCTCCACAGCCGGCGTGCCCGTGCCCACCACCGAGGTTAAAATTTTGAATCCCGACGAAAACGGTATTGGCGAAATTTGCGTCAAGGGCGCCCATGTAATGCTTGGATATTATAAAAACGAAGAGGAGACAAACCGTGTCATCAAAGATGGCTGGTTCAACACCGAAGACCTCGGTCTTATAGATTCTGAGGGCAGAGTGCTTGTGACGGGCAGATCGAAAAACATGATTGTGCTCAAAAATGGTAAAAATGTGTTCCCCGAAGAGATAGAAAACTACATTCAGGCAATTCCCTATGTGGCAGAGGTTGCAGTTACATCATGCAGAGATGAAGACGGTCAGGAAAACGGACTTTGCGCTCATGTGTTTTTGGATAAAAACAGCGATGAGGCACAAAGAGCCGACATAGAAAAGGTGCTCAGAAAAGATATTGAAGCTGCCTGCAAGCCACTTCCCAAATACAAAAAAATCACAAAACTTAACATCAGAGATGAAGAGTTTGAAAAGACAACTTCTAATAAGATAAAAAGAAATAAGATATAAAAAAAGGACACCTTTAGGTGTCCTTTTTGTTTTGGCTTTGGAGTACGAAATAGATGCAAGATGTTTTAGTGAAATAGAAAACTATCGTTTTCTGGGAACTGACTTTAATTTTGATAAAATGCACCCCCCTACAAGGAATTTTGCACCCCTTATAGCGAAAATGCACCCCCTATCTTTTGTAAGACTAAAATGATGATTCCTATTGACAAATTAATGGATTTATATTATAATTGTTATATGTTACAGAACATATAACAAAGGAGGTGAGGCGTAATTGAAAGCAAAAACTGTTGATAAAAACATAGAACAATGCAAGAAAAAGCTTGGCAAAAAAATCAGCAAATTGCGTGGAGAAATGTCACAACGTGAATTGGCACGAAAAATAGATTTACCAAACTCTAATCTTAAGTATATCGAGGATGGGGTAAACGCACCAACTCACGAAGTTTATGCGGATATAATCAAAACCCTAAAGCCTAAACCCAAAGATCACGAAGAAATGGATAAACTTTTTTCTCTAATACGAAAGACGCCTCCGCCTGACGTGTGCAACATAATAAATGAAAATAAGGGAATGGCAGAGGTTGTTCGCATAATTGAAGGGATGACACTTAATGATGAACAACTTGAAAAGCTGAAAATATTATTCATGTCTTTTAAGAAAAGTAAAATAGGAGGGCAATATGAATAGAATTGATATAATAAGTAAGATTGGCGATAAATACCATATCGGAAACACAGAAACTGGTGAATTTAGTTATGTGAAAGCATTAAAATCTATCGGCAAGGATATCAAGGATTTTCAAAAGGCTACCACTGGCACACAGCACAAATTTCTTGATATAAGATTTGAAAACGAACGTTTGGTCGTGCTTGTTGAATGTAAAAACAAATTTAGTAGATGGGATAAAGCAAAAATCCAAGGACAACTTCAAGATTATGTTCGATTTGAAAAGGCATATTCGGATAAAAAAATTGTGGCTATACTTGCTGAAACTGATGGCAATGAAATATGGGTTTGGTATGGTCAATCTGTCATTATTGATGACGAACATCGAACAGAAGAAGAAACCGTTCTTCGTACATTTGAAGAATACGAAAACTTGTGTTTTGGTAAAGTGAACGACAAAATCAAAGTTGTTGATTCTATTAAAACGCTTAACGAGAAGCTTC
Source organism: Clostridia bacterium (assembly GCA_045586905.1). Taxonomy (GTDB): domain Bacteria; phylum Bacillota; class Clostridia; order UMGS1810; family UMGS1810; genus RGIG1828. The sequence goes on along the minus strand of JAZNBF010000108.1, from coordinate 3,101 downwards.
ATTCGGATGGAATCAATGAAAAACTGCGCAGCCAGTTTGTGGGCACTTGCCTTCTGGCTCTTAAGAACGGTCTTGTTTACAAAAATGTAAAAGAAACCCTTGACCCGAAAACTGGAAAGAAACTTACTCCTGAGCGTGTGGTTTTAAGGAGTATAAAAGAAATCCTCGAAGGTTTGTTAACTCGAGGAGGTAGCCTTAATAAAGCTGGAAAGCTTGCTGTTTTGAAAAGCAAAGTCCTCGATGACCAAGATGTTACAAGCTTAACTTATAAAGAACTTGAAGATATCTTGCAGTTTATAGATGACAATGTAGTTCCATACATAAATGACAAAAGTACCGCTGGTCAAGATTTGCTTAATTTATTCTTCACGACATTCAACAAATATGTAGGCAAGTCTGATAAAAACCAAGCATTTACCCCAGATCACATTTGTGATTTTATGAGTAAAGCTGTTGGTGTAAATAAAAATTCTCGCGTTTTGGATCCTTGCTGTGGTAGCGGTGCCTTTCTTGTTAGAGCAATGACCGATGCAATGGATGATTGCGATACCGAAGAAGAACGTGAAGAGGTGAAGAAAAATCAGATTTTTGGTATTGAATATGAGGAAGGGGCATTCGGGCTTTCCTCGACCAACATGTTGATTCACGGAGACGGCAATTCAAATGTTGTTCAAGATTCAATGTTTAAAAGATCAAAATGGATAGCTGAAAACAATATCAATGTTGTGTTGATGAATCCACCCTATAATGCTACAAAAAAGTGTTGTGATCCTGACTATACTAAAGAGTGGGACTCAAACAAAAAAGAAGATCCCTCAAAGGGTTTGCATTTTGTTGAATGGGTTGCGCGACATGTTCCATCTACATGTAAAATGGCAGTTTTGCTTCCCATGCAAGCTGCTATAGGGAATTCAGAAGATATAAAAAAATTCAAAAAGCAAATGTTAGATAATTATACCTTGGATGCGGTGTTTTCTTTGCCAAAAGAAATGTTTTATCCCGGCGCGTCTGCTGTTGCATGCTGTATGATTTTTGATTTGTCGCAAAAGCACTCCAGATCTGACAAGGAAACTTTCTTTGGCTATTTTAAAGACGACAAGTTCATAAAAAGAAAAGGACTTGGACGAATAGAAATGACTGATAGTGATGGAAATAGTTTGTGGACAGCAACAGAAAAGTTGTGGCTTGATTTGTATAGAAACCGCAAAGAAGTTCCTGGTCTTTCTGTAAAGTATAAGGTTACTTATGAAGATGAATGGTTAGCAGAGGCATATATGGAAACTGATTATTCAACTTTAGAGGAAGAAGATTTTCAATCAACAATAAATTCCTATCTTTCGTATTTAGTAAAAGTGGGGGAAGTATATGAGTCTTAACGAGAAGCGTTGGGAAAGTTTTTGTTTTTCAGATATTTTTATAATAAGAAATGGGTTTTACAATAAAAAGCCAGAGGCATCAGGCAAAGGAACGATTCCTTTTTTGGGTGCAGTAGATAATAATAATGGTGTAACAGAATACTATACCATTGAAGAAATTGAAGCTGCATCTAAAACTGGAGATTTGCCAAATGCGTCCATAGACAAAAAAATATTTCCTCCTAAAGCTGTCTGTGTAACAAATAATGGATCAGTAGGATATGCATATTACCAAAGCAAAGAATTTACGTGTAGTCATGATGTAAATGCGTTATATTTAAAGGATAGTGAATTTAATGAATATACGGGATTGTTTGTTGCAACGGTAATAATGCATGACAGATATCGTTGGGATTACGGGAGAAAGTGGCGTCCGAAACGAATGGTATATTCGGAAATCAATTTGCCCATTAAGCAAGATGATCATGGTAATGCAGTCATAGATAACGAATGTAAATATTCCTGTAAGGGATATGTTCCCGATTGGAAATATATGGAGAAATATATTAAATCGTTGCATTATAAAAGAGTTTCGACTTCAATCAAAAAGCAATCTGCGGAAATGAATCGAGATCAATGGAAACCATTTAAACTTACTGAATTATTTGATATTTGTCGTGGAAACGGGCTTTCTCGTATAGCTTTGGATGATGGTGATGATAATGGAATTAATTTCATTTCGAGACAAAGTTATAATAATGGCGTAAATTCAGTTGTAGAACTAATCGAGAATGTCAAACCTTTTGATAGTGGCTGTATAACAGTAGCTTTAGGTGGAGAATATTTAGGGTCTGCTTTTGTTCAGTTAAAACCTTTTTACACCGGTGCTCACATGGCGGTATTAACGCCCAAGAATGCTAAAATGACTCTACCTTCAAAACTTTTTATTTGCACATTAATTCGCTTTGAATCGAAAATAAAATACTGTGCTTTTGGAAGAGAGTTAGACACTCACATAGATCGAGAGTTTTCGATTAAATTGCCTGTGATAAATGATGGAACTCCAGATTGGGATTTGATTGATAACTATATTAAATCATTACCATACAGTGATAGAATTTAGTTAGCAAAATCACATGAACTCTTTTTGCATCATATGAACCCCATTTGAGCCATCTGAACCCTATTACGTTCCTAAAAAGTACCTAAAAGCACAACAAACCGCTTCGAGAATGATTCGAAGCGGTTTGTTATTATTACAAAAGTGCTGAAAAGCCTTATTTTAAGCCAAAAAACAACAACCCCAACTTTTTATCAAAGTTGGGGTTATAATATGGTGCCTCCGGGCGGAATCGAACCACCGACACGAGGATTTTCAGTCCTCTGCTCTACCAACTGAGCTACAGAGGCATATACGACCGAGAAGGGGCTCGAACCCCCGACCTCCAGCGTGACAGGCTGGCATTCTAACCAGCTGAACTACTCGGCCATATATGATGGGAGCTACAGGGCTCGAACCTGTGACCCTCTGCTTGTAAGGCAGATGCTCTCCCAGCTGAGCTAAGCTCCCGTACACCAACCAAGCAAACTCTCATAAACGCCGTCTTTAGAGAGCTTTCGTAGTATACCACAGAAAAATTGGCTTGTCAATACCTTTTTTCAAATTTTTTTATTTTTTTCTTTCACCGCCTTTTTTGCCGCAAAATCGTGCTGCGCGGCCCCTTCTCCCACTTTTCTCGGGCGGAT
>JAZNBF010000107.1:0-79974 GCA_045586905.1 Clostridia bacterium | reverse complement strand
GTGATATTGACATCTATACTTTGAATGTGCACTACTTTTGATTTCGTTTTTTTCTTTCATTGTTAAAAACCTCCGTGATATTTTTTAGTAATGCGGTCGCCAAACCATTTACTATTATATCACAGAGGTTTTTCCTTTGCTAAAGCTTTTTATTATCCCCCGGTAGAACCGGGGGTTTATTTCCACGTCTAAAGACGCCAACAAAAAAATCCCCAGGATTCGGACCATATCTGAATCTTGGGGATTTTATATTTTATTTACTCATATAAAATTTGTTTTTCTCATTTAATTTTTCGTATACTCGTCTTAACGCTTCACCAAAGCGCTGATAGTGAACGATTTCTCTTTCTCTCAGGAATTTGATGACATCATTGACATCGGGGTCATCGCTTAAACGGAGAATGTTGTTGTAAGTTGCTCTTGCTTTTTGTTCTGCTGCAAGGTCTTCGTTGAGATCGGTTATTGGATCGCCTGATACAGCAATCGCCATTGCGTTGAACGGAGAACCGTTTGAATTGGCAGGATATACACCTGTGGAATGATTGATAAAGTAATCGGCAAAGCCGCTTTTTTTCACACATTCGGCATTGGTGCCATCAGTGAGCTGGTTAACAAGAGTGCCTACCATTTCGAGATGAGCGAGTTCTTCAGTGCCAATATCGGTTAAAAGACCTTTGCTGACTTCGTCGGGCATAGTGTAGCGTTGGCTGAGATAACGAAGTGATGCACCAAGCTCGCCATCGGGACCACCGTATTGCGCAATTACGATTTTTGCAAGCTCAGGATTTGGATTTTTTATTTTTACAGGATAGATTAGTTTTCTTTCATATTCCCACATGTTTTCTACCTCCTCATATTTGCCATGGCCATTTGCGGCCTGTTTCTACCCATTGGAACGGAGCTTTGTTTACACTGTCTTTAGCACAAAGAGGACCATATTTTGAAACATAGTCTGCCTTGAGGCTTTTAAGAGTTGCGCAGAGCTTAGTGTAAAGCTCGAGAGCCTCTTTTGAGTCGGGATGTGTGTCTAAAAAGAGGTTGAGGTCAACGATAGAAAATTCGGTTTCCTGAATTTTTCTCATCATTTCACATTCGGTGTTATAGTTGGGTGTGTTTTCCATTTCGTAGCGTAAAATATCTCTTTCGTTTACAGGACACTCCACACAGTCTCTTTCTTTTGAAGGAGAATATGCTGAGTTTCCCTGATTGAAGCGACTAATGTCTTCAGATGGATAAATCATATATATTACCTCCGTTTTATTTTATGAAAGGATTCATTATTGGATTGTCCTTATAGGTTTCAAAAGGAATATCTAAATCTTTGAATATTGTTCCTTTTTTTAAGGCTTTGTCGGTAGAATAAAGGTTTTTAAACTCCTGAAAAGGCACATAGGCAGCAGCCAGACGGGGATTTTCGGGCATAAAAGGAATTTTCACGTTCTCACCTCCGTGGCGGAAAGTGTTGTTTGTATCCGCAACTTTATAATATTCAAAAAAGTCGAATTTTGTTAACTGAGTAGAAATATAAAAAATCCGCAAGACCTAAAACAGTCCTGCGGATTTTTGTTATTCGTTTTCGTTATTTAATTTGTTTTCGTTATTTAATTTGTTTTCGTTATTTAATACTTTTTGTTATCAGTTAATCTCAGTTGCTTTTGCAAGTGGTGTGATAGATGCGGAAACATCTGACCAAAGCATATATTTACGCTTTGTTGCACCGTTTACATTGAGATTTAATCCGGTTACAACATTGTATCCATCAGATTCGAGAGAGTCAACATTTGCAATGCTGATTCCTACAAGAGCATCATTTGAATTGTAGGATGCAATTACAAGTTTACCGCTTGTGGCAGTTACATTATCGCTGAGAATAAACTTAACTCGTGTAAGACTTCCCTCTGAGATTGATTCATCTATGATGATGATATCATCGTTTGATACGAATTTGTTAATAAGGAAAGTAACTTCAGAATCTGATGTGTAGGCAGCATTTGCTTTTACAGCGGCTGCAAGAGCTGCTTTGTCAGCTGTTGCGTAATCATCGGAAAGGGTGATTATGCCCATGTTTTCAAAAGCTTCGATTACATCGATAACATTTTCTTCTGTTGCAGCATTTACCTCAGCATAGAAATCATCGTATGCTTTGAGGGAAACATTGTCCATGTAGACTTTGCCTTCCTGAGTACCCATAAGGGTTAATCTTCCTATGGTACCAAGGCTGTCACGGAAAGATGCATAGTCTGAGAGAGATATGTCATCATAGAATGTCCAGTTGCCTTCTTCCATTCTGTAACGTGCACTTTCGGCAGGGTTTGCAATGTCGAGTACTGTGAGAAGTGACTGCCACTGACCTACAATATCATGGTCGGGCTGAGCAATAGCTATTCTGTTACCCGGATTGTCACGAGCTACAATGCTTGCTCTTCCACCTTCATTTTCAAGATACATATCGGCACGGACTGCAATGTATTTGGCAGTTGACGGGAAAGATACCCATGTGAGATAGTCATCGGGGGACATTGTTACATTTTCTGCTGCAGCAACCTTATTGCTTGCATTGAGAGGATCATTTTCAAGTGTTGCCTGAAGAGTGTGACCACCCATGAATGCAGCAGTGTTGTAGTTGCCGGAAAGACCGTTATTATCGAAATCCCAGTAGTATACAGTGTCGGCACCATCATTGGAGATAACTGTTACTTTATAGGATTTGGAAACGGAAATGCTTGGGTCGGAAACTGATGCAATTGTAGCTGTAACAGTTGCCTGTTTTGCTTCAAGACCGGGGTTAACTACACCTTCTGCTGAAATAACGCTTTCATCGGATGATGTTATTGAAAGAGTGGTGTCGGAAGTTATGGGAGAAAGGTTGAAGTTAAGGTTTGAAGTAACACCGTATACGGGTTCGTTTGAAAGGTTTGCAAATGAGAAAGTGGATGCAATAGTTTCGATATATTCTTCTTCGCTTTCAACAGGTGTTGCACTGATGTAGGGACGGATGGATGCGTCATCTGATATGCCTGTGTAAAGACAAGGAACCGCACCCTGATAAGCATCAACTCTTATGGCAACGATTTTATCATCGGTGTCGGCAAGAAGGTGTGAGACAATTGCTTCACCAAGACCGGAAACCGGTTTCCAACCAACTGTCAAACTACCTAGATCATCAGTATTAGTACCAAGGGTGGGTATATCTGAACTTAGCATACCGTTAGTATAAGCATAGCTGTGTTTCATTCCGTTGGGTTCAGCTTTTTCAGATGTCCAGCTTTCCATATTGGCAGGAAGAACTGAAACCTTAACACCAGTATAAGCGCTTACACCATTATAATAAAGATTAAGTGTCATATCTTTAATTCTGTAGAGATCAGATGTGGAAAATCCGGAAAAATCGAACTTATAGAAGGCTGTTCTGTTGTTGTTGCTAGATTCAGTCTGCGTATAAACTGTTGTACCCATATAAGGAGAGCTTCCTGTATTTGTGTCAGTACCATTATGACCTCTTGTAGAAGAACCGTCAACTATTGTTGCTTTGGGAAGTCTGCCAACAGCTGAAAATGTAACATCAACTTTAGGAGGATTAGCTTCTAAAGCATTATGGAAATAGGCAACAACATCGTCGATACCCTGAACTCTGAAACATACTATCTTATCATCAGTGTCGGACATAAGATGTTCTACAACTGCATCGCCAAGACCTGACACGGTTTTGTATTCTGCAACACTTGTACCCTTATTTGTGGAATCCTGTGAAATAACAGGAATATCAGAGCCAAGCATACCGGCAGATTTTGCAGCAGCATGTGCCATTGAGTTATCCCAGCTTTCCATTGTGGAAGGAAGTACTGCAACCTGAAGGCCGGGATAGGTATAGTCAGATGTTGCAAAAAGACTCAACGATACATCATCGATTTTTCTGATTTGTTCATCTGTGAAACTGGAAAAATCGAATTTGAGGAATGTTACTCTGTAGTTTGAACCATCAGTTGGTCTCTGCCACACAAACAGAGCACCATTCTGAGCAGTACCGTTGGATCTGGTGGATGTATAGTTCACCAGACTTGCAACAGGATCGCCCTCACCGGCGAAAGACACTACCGGGAATGCTGAAATCAGCAGTGCCAACGCCAGGATGAGAGAAAGAAATTTGCTTGATACTTTTTTCATAAATACCATCCTTTTTTATTTATTTAGTGAATGACAAATGATTTTTGCCACTTCAGCCCTTGTTATACCGGCGGTAGGATTGATGTTGCCGAAATTATCGCCGCCGATGATGCCATGCTCTTTGAGTGCGAGGATTGCAAGACGTGCATAGGGTGAAATCATACCATCGTCATAGAATCCTGTGTCAAGCTCAGTTGAATCATATTTGAGACCAAGAACAGATGCGAGCATGGTGAATGCATCTTGTCTTGTAATATTTGTTCCTGTGCCAAAAAGACCGTTTCCGACGCCTTTGGTGTGTCCCTGAGAAACCAGAGCATCTACATAGCCATAATACCATGCATTTGTGTCAACATCGGTAAATGATGAAGAATCAGTACCCTTGGTAATGCCGAAGGCAACAACAAGGATTTTGGAAATTTCTTCACGGGTTATAAAGGCATTTGGAGCAAAGGTTCCGTCTCCGTAGCCATTTAAGATGCCTTTAGATGCAAGAGTGGTTATATAGTCACCTGCCCAGGAAGCATCTCCAAGGTCTGAGAACATTGGTGTGGTTGGTGTCTGGGGTACAGACGGAACTACTACGGGAGCAGTTATTGTGGTTGAGCCTCCGAATGAAGGTCTTGAGCTTGAGCTATCACCACTACCTGAATCTGCACCTGTGCCGGGCACTTTTACAACATAGTTTTTAGTTTTTTCTACACCGTCTATTACAATCTTTGCTGTGAGAGTTACATTCACATCATTTTTCTGTCGGTTTACAACAGCATAGGAACCTGATATTGTAATTGCACTTGAAGATGAAGTCCATGCAACTGACGAGCCGAGTATGGTTGAAGCAAGGCTGAAGCCTGAAGTTGCACTCTGTGGAACTGTGATGCCCGAGAAAACATCGGCTGATGATTCGTCGGATGTGGTGTAGGCACCGAGGAAGCGGATACCCTGTGAATTCTGCGGAAGTTCAATCTTTAAGTATCTGCCATATGCAACAGGTGTAAGTGTGATATAGCCAAGTTGCTCGGCTTCTAATCTGCCACCATTGTAGACCTCTGTGTAGGTGACATCATCATCGGAAATTGAGATTTTGATGCCCTCGATTGCGGTCTGATATGGAATGATGGTGAGGCTTGATATAACACGCTTTGCGTTGAGGTTATATACAACTGTTTTTCTTGATGCCTGCCAGAAGGTGTCGATGTTTTCATCGACTGCCAAAGATGCACCTGCATCACCGTGGACAACCTGACGGTTACGTAAGATGTTGGCATCGGATGAACGAAGCACCCACACACCTATATTTTTTTGAGCCCATTCGCCATTGAATTTTACCTTTACTGTAAGGTTAACTGCAAGGTCAGCACTTACGGGACGGTTGAGACGGAGACGGAAGCCATTTACCTGAGCTTCATAATCTTCACTGCTCTCCCACTCTACTTCATCTACAAAACCAAGGTCGATGAGTTCCTGACCGGGAAGTGTGATGGATGAGGTGAGATATTTTTGGGTGATGTTTATGCCATTTAAGATACGAGTTAAATATTCCTGAGTGCTTTCAGCTTTCTTTACGACTACCTCGAAGCTCTTTGTGGCAGTTTCAACTCCGACAGTTACTGTGGCAGTGAGAGTTACACTCTGGTCGGAATCTGTGCGATTGAGAGCACCGGTGGTTGTGTTGATTGCACCACTTTCGGGTGGTGTGACAGACCAGGAAATGAGGCTGTTATATGCACCTGATGTGGGAAGGTTAAGATCGAAACGAAGTTCGTTTTGAGGATCGTTAGTAAGGTCAGAGAATTTGATGTTTTGTGCTACTTTTTGAGCAGCATATTCATCTGTGTACGCCTGATCAGAAACAATTAGCTTCGGAATGTTTATTACATTTGAATTTTCGAGCGAAGAGAATCTGACATCGTCATATGTGCGGGATGCAAGAACAAAACCTGCTTTATTGCCTGAAAGATATCTTACATAGTCGCTGACGTCAAATGTGATGTATCCATCCTCTCCTACTGTGACTGTCTCTATTTTGGTTGTGTCTGTCGAAAGTATTGCATTGAAATAGACAAAGTTCAAAGTGTGAAGATTGTTTATTTCGGAAAGACGATTTTCTTTTATTGCATAAAGAACAACATCTTTGCCTGCATAGGAAGGATCGACATAGAGTTTGAGAGCTGTTTTTCTGCCATAGGCAATATCTGCTTTGTCAGCAGCTGTCAGATGGAACAAAAGTGCTGACATACGGTCGGAGCTATGGGCAATTGCAAACTCTTCAGAATCTACATCGGGTGCACCTGAGCTTGTAAATGTTGCATCTTCTGATGCATCGATAACACCGCCCATTTTCACTCTGACATCATAAGACTTGGTGAAGGTGTCCCATGCATTCTGTGTGGATGCAGTGAGGGTTGCTGTGGTATCTTCAAGAACATAGTTTTCACCGATATTGTAGCGTGTAATGGTACCATCGGAGGTTACAACAGACGAATCTGTGGTGGTCCATGTTATTGGGGTACCATTGATACCTACTGTGGGGAGTGTGATATTTTCGGTGAGAACTTTGGGAATGCTAATCGCTTTAAATTCACGTTCTGCCGCAGTCATAAGGTGTCTGACTTTAAGTGCAGGACGACGAAGAGTGTTTTCGTCTTTGATGGAGCCAAAAACTATTACACCGTTGTTGGAATTAAGCTTGAGCCAGATGATCTTATTGGAAGAGCCCTGAAGATTTGCCTGAATGGGACCGAGCAAGCCTGTTGTTTCATAGGTCTGATTATCCTGAAGGATATTGCCCGAATCGTAGATGAGTGTGGTTGCAGATGCATCGAGGAGACCATTGTCTCTGCACATATTGTAGGTGGTGGTGTCCTTGGTATCTTCAAGATAGTGCTCAAGGTCATCATTTACAATACTTACTGTGTAGTTGCAATTGTTTAAAGGAACCTCACTTGTTGTGTAAAGTCTGAGAAGTGCACTGTCTATGCCTGCAAGCTCTTCAGCATTAAGCTCACCAAAGTCAAATCTTAAAAGCGAAAAACGAATATTACCTGTCGCTGCAACAACAGGTTCAAAACGTGTTTCAGCAGTGTTTGGGGAGTTTTTGGAAATTATAGCTTTATGTGTGGGATAGAGTTCTTTAGTTATTATAAAGTCATCGGTAATCTCTTCCCTTATCACTGTAAGGTTGAAAACTACTGTGTCGGATGCCTGACCATGAGTGATGGTGGCTGTAATTGTGACATCTGTATCGTTTGATGTGAACGAAGGTCTTGTAACTGTGCCGTCCAAAGCAACGTAGCCCGAAGGAGTGGATGCGGAATATGTGATGGTTGTACCGTCATATATGCCCTCGTATGAGAAATCGAGATCGGATACAACTGCATTGGAACTTGCGTTTGAACCTTTGATTTTATCGAAGGTCAGAGCAAGCTTTTCATCTGCTACAAATTCGGCATCGGTTAATGAACGGGCCGGAACAGTGATATTAAATTCTCTTTCAAGAGGTGTGAGTTCGGGGAAGTCAGGGCAGGAAATGGTAACCCTCAGAGTTACGTCTGCATCAGCACCGCCGAAATTGGTTATTGGACGGGTAACAGTACCATCCTGAGAAACAACAGCGTCACTTGATGATGACCATTCTGCTACTATACCATAAGGAAGGTTCTCGGTGGCAGAAAAATCGAGATCGTTTGTTACCGAAGTTTCACTGTCTGATGAAATGTCGTTGAAATCAAGATTGTCATATATGCTTTGCATCTCATTTGCAATGTTTACCTCAGATGTGATGGTGAGTTTGGGACTTCTTTCAGCCGAAACACCGCCAGAGAATACCCATACGCCATTTGTGGATTGAACTCTTAAAGTTATTACCTTTGAGGTTGAATTTTCTAAAACATCATAAAGAGTATCTTTGTCGAGAGCTATTTCAAGGGATTCACCCGAGTCGGCAAGAGAGCCTGACACCTCGGCAAGATCGAATCCATCTGAATACATTGAAATACCATTAGCAATAGAATAAGAGAGTGTGGACGAATCCCAATTGTTCTTTGCTTCTTCCAAAGCTGTAACCTTAATGTTGTAGGTGCTGTTTGAAGGAAGATCATCTCCCTGAAGGTCATTGAGAATAAGCTTTACATTGCTTGAGTTTTCAATTTCTGCCAAAGAAGTGTTTGACAAATCAAATTTGAGAAAAGCAACGCGGAAGTTATTGGTAGTGCTGCTGTCAAGTACATACATACCATTGCCCTGCGGGACTATACCATCTCCGGAGTTTCCTCCGCCTTTTCTTGTGAAGCATCCATCAGTAAGATCGAGACTAGTTACAACATCGACTTTCGCATTATCTGCAATCTCCTGTTCGGTAAGAGCACGGGCAGGAACCAGGATATCAAAAGTGTGAACAAGAGGTGTGACTGAAGGATTTGCAGGATAGAAAATCGTAGCTGTCAAGGTTACAGCCGCATCAGTACCACCATAGTTTGTGATGGGTTGATTAACCACACCATCCGCTGTAACAACACCGTCACTTGATGATGACCAGTCAACCTCTATACCATAAGGAAGATTCTCAGTGACAGAGAAATCGAGATTGTTGGTTACCGAGGTTTCACTGTCGGATGAAATATCGGAGAAATCAAGATTGTCATAGATGATTTGCATTTCATCGGATATGCTTACCTGGGATGTAATGGTGAGTTTGGGGCTTTTTTCACCTGAAACACCACCTGAGAAAACCCATATGCCATTATTTGATGTAACTCTGAACGTTAAAACCTTGGAGGTTGAACTCTCAATAAGTGTTTTCAGAGTTTGTTTGTCGAGTGATATTTGCACCTCGGCACCTGTGTCGCCTAATGCGTCTGATTTGACTGCAACATCAGTGCCTGATGAATACATCGAATTTGCATTTGCGACAGCATAGCTGAGTGTGGTTGAATCCCATGCGTTCTTTGATTCTTCCAAAACGGAAACTTTGATGTCATAAGCTTCGCCTGTCGGAAGAGCATCTCCCTGCGAATCATTGAGAACAAGAGATATATCATTTGCATTTTCGATTTCATCAAGGGAAGTGCCTGACATATCGAATTTCAGAAATGCAACACGGAAATTGTTGGCAGTATTACTGTCGAGAACATACGTACTGTTCCCCTGAGCAATTTCGCCCATTTCTATGGTACTACCTCTTCTTGTAAAGCATCCATCAGTAAGATTTACAGTGGTTGTAACATCTACTGTGACATCTCCAGAAGCGAAGGTGATAGTACCAAAGGAAGAAATCAGCATGATGAAGGAAAGAATTATGCTTATAAGCTTTTTACTCATTTTGTTTCATCTCCTTTCGATTTTGTCATATCTAAAAATCTATAAATTACGGTTGCAGCTTCTGCTCTTGTGGCTGAAGATGACGGATTGAAGCAGCCTTTTTCATCACCACGGAAAAATCCGAGAGCAGATGCTTTTGAAACATATCCTTTTGCCCATTCGGCAATAGATGGTGCATCGGAAAATTCGGAAGCTTCGTCTGAGGAATTGAGAGCTTTGATTTCAGCTGCGATGCAGAGCATTTTTGCCATTTCCTGACGGGTAACAATCTTATCGGGATTGAAGGTGGAATCTTCATAGCCGGAAATGATGCCCTCTCTGAATGCTGCATTGACATATGGCGCATACCATGCATCGGATGATACATCGGAGAATACTTTAGTGTATTTCTCGGGAAGTTCAATGCCGAGAACAGATACTATGAGTTTTGCAAATTCTGCTCTTGTGATGGAGTCGTCGGGCATAAACTCGGTTTCGGTTTTCCCTGAAATGATGCCTTCCTGACAAAGGGCTGAAATGTATTCGTTTGCCCAATGTTCTTTGCAGTCATCAAAGACTTTGAACGAAGGATTACCATCACTGGTGATATTGCCGTCACTCGGGATGTTGCCATCACTTGGAACATTGGCATCGCTGTTGATTGTTTCGTCATCTTTACCGGTGCTTCCGCCACCACCGCCACCGCCAAGAGACGGAGAAGAAGGTCTCTGTGGGGATGATGGAGAACCCGGATTAACAGGAACAGTTTCACCTTCAACATAAGGATCACCATTTGTGGTGATGTAGCCATCGGCATAGGTGAAGTCTACGGGTGAATCATTATAGGTTACTTTTGTGTACGATTTGTCAGACGCAATTTTGACATCTCCTGAAAGAGGCTGTGAACCATAGAGCTTGAGAGTGTCAAAACCGTAGATAGCGCAGAAATCGGTGAAATCGTTTTCTGAATATACGAGCTTTTTACTGCCTTCTGAAATCTCATTGGCTTCGGTGAATGCGATGTAAACAGGCTGATTATGATTATCTTTTTCAACATATGCCATTTCACCATCGAAGTTATAGCCACTGAAAGTTCTTTGGCTTGGGATTGCTTCGTTGGAAGAATAGTATGTGCCGACATTGGAATTGATGTTTATCTGAAGAGCTGTCGCCACATCAGCAGAACAATCAAGATTAATTCTTTGTGTTCTGATGTCGTCATCTATGTCGGTATTCTGAGGATAGATAACAGTGTCGAAGGTATGAATGGGTTCAGATGTATCTACACTGTAGCGAACCGATCTGGACTGTGCAATACCACGACCACCTGATGTGGACATCCAGCGATTGTGTATGTCGGGAGTGTTACCGGGTGAGAATATTTTAACATTCGGAGCACCGGAATGTGTGGTCTTCACTGCACCTGTGACGGTGTCGTAGGTGAGATTCTGATTGTAATCGGGATGCCAGTACATTGAATAGTTATGACTGCCGGAATCGGCGAGATTTTCAATGAGGTCGGATACTATGATGAATTTATTTTTGAGAAGCACGACTTTGCGGTGCATATCGAATCCGGGATATGATTTCTCTGTTGAAGCGTGAGTCCAGTCAAAACCGGGGTTGGACTTCATCTCAATGAAACCATGGTCATCATAACTTCCATTTATGGTCTGATCCTGACCGTCGATTACTATTGTGTTGTGAAGCTCAGTTTTTGCCTGAATGGCAGTGAAGTCTACAGCAGGAGAATATGAACCTACACCTGCATCAACAAGGAGTGGTGTGCCAAAGGCAGTGACATCAAGAGCGAGGTCATCTTTATGAGTATGAGAACCACCGTGTGTGTTGGTGATAAAGGCACATATGGAATTGATATCCCATCCGCTTCGCATCATTGCAACTGCCTTATATGGATATAACTTTGATGTGTAGTCGGGTTCTGTACCCTCTTCGCCTTTTGTAGCGATAAAGTGGAGGTCATCATAGTTGAAGAATTCATCATTTATCTCCCTTATTGTGCCGGTAACAATGTTTCTGCCACCATCACCGTAGGGGATTGTCTGACCTGTGGAATAGGCAAGGGTTGAATAGTAGAGAAGAAGATCTAAGAGCGACTCTTCAAAATATTGATAATCAGGATGGTCTACACCATCACGAGATTTTATTGTACGGACGACACCTGCTATTTCACCAAGTACGCCGGGGATATAGTTTGAACAGCTTTCGCCATAACTTCCGTCGGCATTGAAAAGGTCTCCTGTTTCTTTGGAGTAGAAGTCTTTGAGAACGGATTTTGTGAAATCCCAGTCTTCTTCGTTAACAAACTCGGGGAAATAACCGCCTATGCGGGCAAGGTTTGCCAAAACGGCGTTAACCTGATTGGCAGCGGCTTTCCAGTTTGTCTGTCCTCTGTATCCATCGAAGTGAGAATACAGCCATTTTAAGAGAGCTGTGAAAACTTCATTGTTCATATGCTCACTGTTTATTGCCGAATATATGAAACGGATAATTCTTTCTATACGCCAGCCCGAGTCAAGAGCCTGTGAATAGCGGTAACCAGGCTGCTGAGTATATTGAGCCATGGCAAATTCGAGTGCACGATATGCATAATCTTCATTGCCTGTGGAAAGATAGGAACCCATGAGCCATTCTACCTGATTGAAACGCGAGAACCAGCCGGCAAAAGTGAGACCAACCTGCCATTCGGTGCCAACCATATCAATATATCTTTTGAAAAGGAAACCTGTCTTTTTGAAATTGAAAAGTTCGAGTTCTGTGTAGTTGCCGTCATTCTGATGCCATGTGAGGTCATCTTCGATGAATGTGGCAAGAGTGCTGTTTTTGGTAAGGTATACTTTTTTTGGTTTATCGCCATTTGTGCGGCCATAGAAATTGAATGTGATTGACCTTGCATTGTTTAAAGGCTGAGGAAGGTCAACCCTGAAATAAGGTCTTTTGGTTTCGGAGCAGAAAGGTAAATCTTCTCGATAGCTTTCTTCTCGGCAATAAAGAATGGTTTCGGAACCGTAGTTAGTGTCGGCATTTTCGTCTGCACTGATATAGGTGTCGGCAACAACGGGGTATTTATAGGTAACACCTTCCTGTGATGTTACTGAAAGATATGCCGCATATTCAGGATTGTGTTCTTTTGAATAGATTTCAAGGCTGGAGCCATCCATGTCGGCATCAAAAAGCCCATAGGTGCCTGTGGTTGCTCTGCCTTTGTGAGTGAGGTCAATGGAATGCCATGCAAACTCTTCGCCAACATAGCACTGCCCCATAAGATCTTCAAGCTCATAGAAGCCACAAACATAGTCCATCATTGCTTCGGCATAAATGCTATAGCCTCCGGGAGCATATTTATATATGGATTCACCGGTTTTGGAGCGGTAGTATGCTATGATTTCAGCTTTGGCAGCATTATAGTCTCTTAATTTTACAGCTTCTTCAACACCGGAAAGTTCGGGATATTCATCATAACGAAGGACAGGAGGAACTGACCATGTGAGGTTTATATCATCCCATTTGCCGAAAAAGGCTTCGTCACTCATAAACATTGGGTCTTTGAATGTAACATATTTTCCGTTTTCAAGACTTGTATTGGAGCGGACAACATTTACATTGAAGCCGATTTCGAAACCAGCCTCTCCCCCACTCATTGTAGCTGTGAGATGTGAAGTTCTGTCTTCAGCATATGCTCTTTCGATACGGCCTGATGGTGCAAGAACATCTCTTCTGGATGAAGACCAGCTGATGTTGCTTGTGCCTATATTAATAGGAAGAGAAAGGTCGGAAACTACATTTGTTAAATCTCCCAAATCGTAGTTCCAAAGTTCAAAAATCTCTTCTGCCCCGCTTTCGCTAGCAAGTGAAATGGTTGCAGGTGATGGGTTTGCGTTATTGTAGTCATCGCCTGTGATTAGAAAAGGTTCTGAATTTATTGAAGATGCACAGTCTGTGACATCTAAAACGAGCTCTGTCCTAATGCCATCATAGGTGTAGTCACAAAGCTCTGCATCACCATGTGAAACAACGATGCGGTTGCCAATGCTATAGCCCGAGAGAGGAAGTCTCATAACTGCCCTGCCGTCGGAGGAAGCACTGAATTCGGAAAAGGTATATTCTACCCTATCGGAATCTTTGGTAACAACAGAAGGTACGGTAACGTCATTGAGAACATCTATGGTGATGGTTCTTTCTTCGAATGCGCCTGCCATCATAGGTGATGTAACTGTGTATGTCAGTTCACAATGGGCAGTGGGTTCATTTGCTGAAGGTCTCTGAACTATTGTTCCGTCGGCAAGAAGATAGTCGGTATTGTGACTGGTCCACTCAATGCTATATCCATCATATTCCAGAGGAAGAATAATATCGGAAGTGATGCTTTTGCCGTCAAAGCTCTGTTTTACGGTTTCTGCGACATTATAAAGTATATTTTGTGTGTCGGTGAATTCGCCTTCGATGGTTATCAGAGGCTGATGTACAATGGCACCACACTGTTCCTCGGAAAGGAAGGAATAGCCTGCACCTCCGACACCCTTTATCATAAGAACGAGTCTACCATCGGTCTGAGATTTGCAATAGTCTGTGATGTCAATGTCGATACTTGTGAGATAGGTAGCATTATAGAAGGTAACTTCCCCGTTTGCTATCATATCGTCACCGTATTTTATGAGAGTGACATCGCCTTCTTTCACATTCTTTGCAGTGTTGTAGGTTATTGTTTTAAGGTCTATTTCCTTATAGGCACCTTCAAGCGGTAACACTGCGAATCTGTAAAGGGGATCGGGATTTTCGGGAGCATCCCATGAAGATACAATCGAAAAGGTTACTCTACGCGCATTTTCAACATGATAGGCATAGTCGGAAACATCGAACTCCACAAATGAGATACGGTCATTACCGGTGTGGTTGTTTATGTTATGAACAACTATACCATCTGCTTTATGGAATAATGTGTCGGGCTCATTTGCTCTTATAAAGGTGTCGCAACTTGTGATTATAACAGGATATTCATAGGCGTTGTCTGCAAATGAAATCATAGGAAGCAAAGAGGCGAACAAGGAAAGACACAGTAACAGGCTTAAAATTCTCTTTGTCATATGTATCCTCCTTATCTGTCTTCAATGATAACTATGAATCTGATGTCTGAACGTGTAACCTGTATGAAAAGCTCTGTTGCATCTGTGCCTACATTTTCGTAGGTCATAATGTCGTCAACAGAAGCGGGTTTCACCTCTTCGGTAGCTCTGTTGTAGACATACCATTCGGCAAATTCAGCCGAGCCATTATGCGGATTGTCAACGGATGCCCAGATCTGAAGGTTGGTTAGGTTATTGTAGTCAGATGTGGTGCTTACGCCCATCTGATGAACAAGGAATTCGGATTCGTTTGTAAGAACGTCTTTATTTAAAACTACTGCCTGACCGAAAATCTGTTCGTTTGTAGTGCCGTAGCCATCGACAAAATATTCACTGAGTTCACTCATGGAGCGAAGCTTTTTCATATGTACTATTTCATCGTTGTAGTTTTCAACATAGCTTATAACGTCACCTTTTCTGAGAGATGCACAAACTGAGAAAACATCAGGATAGTGACCACTGTAAAAGATGTCTTCATTACCCTCGTGATATGCGGTGATTTTGTAAACAGGTTGTTCGTCTACATCGATAATCTGGGAAATTGATTTTATGATTGCAATGTCAGAGCGATAAGTAAGCTGAGTGCTGTTTCTTACATCGGTGTCGAGTTCTACAACAACTGCACCTGCACAACCTGTGCTATGATTGATATTGAAGGCTTCGGTCTGATATTCGTTACCGTTTACAAGAGGAACGATGAAGCCAAAATCTTCGTCGGCGTTGCTTACGGGAACATAGAAGAAAATAGTGCTTTCATCATAGCGGAAAGGTGTGGCAGGATCGTAGGTGCTTGACATATCATTAAATCCGTTTGCATATTCGCAGTATGCACGCATGCCTCTGTCGCTGTATGTTTCAAGATATTCAATTTCTCTTACCTTGTCATCGTTGTTGATTCTGACATAGGCAAGGGTCTGAGTTCTTATGGCGGAAGGTGCAGAGCTGATGTTATCATAACTAACTCCGTCTACTGTGAATTTTGGAGCTATATCATAAACGGTAAGACCTGTGTCGGGGCTATACACCTTGAGTTTGGCATAGCTTGAAAGCCCCTCAGAAACATAAGTTCTGTCTACAATATAGACACACTGATCGGAAATGGTTTCTATGTAGAAAATTTCGTCGTGTTCATTTGCAAAAAAGCGATAGGTTTTGCCGAGTGAAAAATCACTTGCAGAAATTTTGAGTCCGTAGTCTTTGCCACTTACGGTAACGATGCCGAGGGACTCATTGAAGGATTCAAACAATCCTTCCTTTTTATCTTCAAGAAGTATTACTTCGATATATGAAAAATCTTTTGATGCAACAACCGAAATAGCAGAGCCTTCTTTTATTTCGGTTATCGGGATGATATTGCCTGAGATGTCGTGGATAATAAAGCTTACTTCATCTTCATCGGAAAGGTTAATCATTTTTTTGGAGTTGATGGTACCGGTTTTCAGATAAATTTTATTATCTATAACCTTATTTACAATCGCACTTTCAGACTGACTTATAAAGAGTATGTCATATTTGTTATCATCATTGTTGTCGATAATTTTAAGATAGGATTCGGCAAGGTCGAAATCATCGAAAGAATACGAAGTGCAAATCTGATTGTTGTATACAACTATCACACCATCTGAAAGAGTGATGGATTTTTGTCTTTCGTCGGATTCGTAATATAATATTTTGCCGGAACTGTATTCAATTTCGGAATTACGGTTGAAGGTATATAATTTATTTGTTTCAAGCGGGCGAATGCCAACTATGGTCTTTCCCTTAAAACCGGAAACCTGACCATAGACAAACTCCACATTCATGCCTACAAAGTCTTTGCACTTTGCGCTGTCGCAGTTGTAATCTACGCCGCCTATTACAATCTGAGAAGGCTGACACTTGTTATCGGAAGGAGTTGCTGAAGTGTAATAATCGGCTTCAACTATACCTGTTTCTTTGTTGAGTTTTAAAGCATCAAGGTATACATCTTCAAGAGTGTAGTTTTCATTTTGAGAATAGATTGTATCATTTCCTGTTATACCAACGGTTTTAAGTACAACGGCATTCATAGCATAATACATCATAACTACAAATTCTTCGTAGCTGACGGTTGATGCGTTGGTGTTGGAAAAATGCTGTGTGATGCCAAGCTTTGTAGCCTGATTTACATACTGTATGGGAAATGCGTTTTCGCCTGCTATGATATTGCCATAGCCAAGAGCAACAACAAACATTTTGCAAAGCTGACTAGGTGTGACATTTGCATCAAGCGCCCATTCGACAGGAGTGGAGCCTGAAAGAATGCCAAGGTTATGTGCAACCTCTGCCATTTTTTCGTAGTCAGAATAATTAGCATTTCCGTTCTTTGCTACATTCTCAAGGCCCAATGCAGTAACAATAGCATTTACTGCATAGCCCCTTGTGACAGGAAGCGATTCGGGATATTTGCTGGAAAGTCCCAACATATCAAGATATGATGTTGCAGTTTCATATTCGCTTTGAAGAGCATAGTCAGTTGTTTCATATGAAGCGTCGGCAAAAACAAGAGTGCCAGACACCTGTGAAACTAAAATCACCAGTGAAATCAACGCAGAGATTAGTTTGAAAAATTTGTTTTTCATTTTTGTTCCTCCTTTGCGGTAAAAAGGATTGTTGGTTTTTGGGGAAATAGCCAATCAAAACTTAACCAAATTATAATCTATCAAGTTTACTGTAACACAGTTTCGTGTTTTTTGTATACAGTAATATTATTCCAAATGAAATACAAGCTTAAGGTCTTCGCTGACCGGGCTGTTATCGGCATTGGTTTCCATGATATCTGACATAAAATCCCACCATTTTCTGCAAATGGCGGTGTTTGCAGATTCTGCCCACTTTTCTTCGGAATCTATCTCTATGTATCCATATAAAATGTTTGTGTCCTCATCTAAAAAGATAGAGTAATTTCTGCCACCGTATTCGTGGATCATCTCTTTCATTTCGGGCCACAATTCATTGTGTCTTTTTTCATATTCTTTTGCCATGCCGGCATAGAGTTTCATCTTAAAGGCTTTTTTCATTGTTAAAACTCCTTTCACTCAATTGTAGAAGTTTTGTGATCTTATCTTTTTGACAAAACATCTTTTTCGTAAAGCTCGATGTCGGGGAAATAATCGGAAGGGATGCCGGACTGTCTGAGATATTCTTCCCACACATCACCAAATGGAGCACACTTAAGTTCTTCCTGACGAACCATAAGCTCGGTCGACCGACCATCATGCTGAAGCTGTTTGAATTTGTCACAAGGTTCAAGCAAGGCATAAAGAAGAGCTTTGTGAACATTTCGCACACCGGTTACCCATGCACTGATGCGATTTATTGATGCGTCGAAATAATCGGTCGCTATAAAAACTTTATCTAAAGCATCGTTTCTTACGATTTCTTTGGCAATTTCTCTTGTTTCATCATCGAACAGTACTACATGGTCGCTGTCCCAGCGCATTGCTCTGGTTATGTGAAGAGCTATCTTTTCGTTGAAAATCAAAAGAGATGAAATCTTATCGGAAACCTGTTCTGTGGGATGATAGTGACCATTGTCCATGAGAGGTGTAATACCTTTGTGGTCGGAATAGCTAAGGCAGAACTCTGACGAGCCGACTGTGTATGCTTCAAGACCTATACCGAAAACCTTTGACTCCAAAGTTACATACACAAGACTTTTGTCGTAGGGAACAGACAAAATTTCGTCAAGTGACTTTTTGAAACGCATTCGGGGAGAAAGGCGATCGGCAGGGATTTCCTTATAACCGTCGGGAATCCAGAAGTTTAGTACACAAGGCTCCCCTGTTTCTTTTGCAAAGTATTCTGCAATTCTGATGCAGCACTGACCGTGACGAACCCAAAAGCTACGCACTTCTTCGTCGGGCGAAGAAAGAGTAAGATTATCTTTTACTTTAGGATGTGAGAAAAATGTGGGATTGAAATCAAGCCCTATTTGTCTTTCTTTTGCAAAATTAACCCAGGCTTTAAAATGTTCGGGTCGTAATGAATCACGGTCAGAGCCATCATCAATTATGGCGTAGCTTGAGTGAATATTTAATTTTTTCTTGCCCGGGAGAAGAGAAAAAGCTTTATCAATATCAGCCATAAGCTCATATACATTTGTGGCTTTGCCGGGGTAGTTGCCGGTGGTTTGTATGCCACCTGACAAAGCCTCCTTGCTGCCAAAACCTTCAACATCATCACCTTGCCAGCAATGAATTGAAACAGGTATGGTTTTTATCTTTTCAATAGCCTTGTCGGTGTCTACACCTAAGGCTTTGTATTTTTGTTTTGCGCTGTCGTATCTGTCCATATCAAACACCCTTTCTATCATACAATACCATATTACTACAAAACAGAGTTTTTTCATATATCCTTATTTTGTTAAAATATAACCTTATTTGCCATTGCGATTTTCTCAGAAAAGTTCCGACACTTTATGCGCAACGCCCGATATCACTCTGCTTTTGATAGAAACCGGCGAAAAAACGACTTATGATTTAATATCTTAAATTGCTATATGTTGTGTTCAAAATTTTCAAGGACAAAAAAAGAGCTTTCTCCCAATGACCCAGCCTTTTTTTTCAGGGAAATTTTATCCCGCAATTTTTTCTTTTTTTGAAAGGAGGCGATTGTATGCTGTTTGATTGATTTCAAGGTATCTGTTGTAGCCTTGCTCTGCAAAGCTCTCCATACCTTTTTCATATTCGTCGATAGATTTTTTGCCCATTATGATGTCATAAAGGAAAACATCTAAAGGTGCTTCGATAAGCTCGATTATATCTGTAATTTCAGACTGTTCTTCAACGGTGTATGTCAAAGTGGGAAGAGAGTGTTTTACTGCTTCTTCGGGGTTTGGATTCCATATCTTCAGAGCATCTTTCTGATTTTGTTGCTGATAGTAGTTGGCAAGATAATCGTCATGCTGATTGTATCCGGGATGACCGGAGGGGAGTCCGTAGTGGAACATAGCATTTCTGAGAGAGGAAAAGCCTGAAGCCTCATAGTCGAGAACCTTATCGGTGTAGACATAGTGCTTTTCACCATCAATCTCTTCTACGGTGTAGGTGTCACCTTCTTTGCCAAAGAGCATGGCAGCTATGCCTTCTTCACTATATATCCAGTCGCACCACGAAACTGCTGCTTCATAGTTGCCACACTCTCTTGTTATGCCTATGGCCCATGTTGTTGCATCAGGCATAACACCCTGGAATCTGGTAACATCACCTTTTTTAAGAACAGGATATGGGCATGCAACAAGGCCGTATTCGGGATTTACATTCTTAAGAGCAGCATCAACTGTGCCAAGACTAGCACCGATACTTCCTGCACCGGCAACAGAGTTGCCTTGTACGAGATTGCTTTCAATCTTAACAGAGTCATTGGTTATTATGCCGGGATCGATGTAACCTGCTTTATACCACTCGGCCATTTGCGCAATATATTCCTTGTAGCCTTTCTGGAAGGGAGCAAATACAACCTCGTCGCCTTCGAGATAAAACGCTGTGCCTACATCGTATGCTACATTGAACGAATGATTGTCGGGATATCTGAAGGAAAGCAAACCGTTGTCACCCGTGAGGGCTCTGTCAAAACCTGCTTCTTTTGCTTTTGCAAAATATGCTGTCCAGTCATCAATTGTCTGAGGCACTTCCATGTCCCATTTTTCAAGAAGGTCAGATCTGCAATAAAGACCCGCAAAACCTTCGGTAGCACCAAGGTTCAAAACGTTGAAGCCATAGTAAGTTCCATCATCGGTTGTGCCTGTAAGATAGGTAGAATAACCGCGTTTTTTACCTTCTTCGCCTTCCATATAGTTATAGAAATTCGGAGCATATTCTTCGATATAGTCATTGAGAGCCACTATAACTCCATCATCAATAGCAGCCTGAGGACCGCCGGTGTATGCCAACCAGTTGAACTCAATCATATCGGGAAGTTCACCACCTGCAACCATAACAACGAAAGCTTCATGCCCTGTTGAACCTTGCACGGGGTGAATAAAATCAATTTTTACCCCTGTTGCTTTTTCCATCTCCTGATAGAAAAGCATCTCTGAATAGCTTGACATTGTAGCTGAAGACACACTATCAAGCGGTGTCCAGAAAGTAAAGCTTTTGCCATCTGTCTGAACACGGTCAGATTGATTGCCTCCGCATCCTGCAAAAGCAGTGCAAAAAAGTGCAACACAGATTACAGCAATAACTGATTTACTAAATTTTTTCATTGTCTTTACCTCCATATAAAATTTATATAAAAATGCGTCAATTTTACAGTGCCGATTTTGAACTGAAGATTATATAACGTCAGTATGAGGCAATATAATATTTCCTCTCGGTCAGATTTACAGTTATGTTGCTCCCTACCCTTACAAGCTTTACAAGCCTGTTTTCGGTGTCAATGCTGACTACGGTGAGACAGTCCTGAGCTTTTGAATGATGCGCTCTTGGGAGATCGCTTGAATAGTTTTGCCAAAAATCTGATGAAGCTGATGCAAAAGAAAAAATATTCTGATAGGGAAAATCTTTGCTTGAACCTATAATGTCGCAGTGCTTATGACCTATAAAATATCCGACAAAGGTTCCTGTGCCCCTTTTTGAATAATCAACATCTACCGAAAGAGTCGGTAATGCGGAAAAATCTTCTTTTGGTTCAAACTCCGCTTTGAAAGCTATGCCATTTATCCAAGCATCAACTATTGAAGACATTATACTTTTGCACCCATAGGCAAGATGCTCGTAGTTGCCGATTATCTCGACGCCTTCCTGTGTCCACGAACCGTTTTTTATGATATATGGTTCGGGATATTCATGGCTTGCAATGACAAGGTGATAATCTTTTGGAACATTCATAAGTGCATCACAAAACCACGAAAGTTGCTCGGGAAGTAAGGTCTGAGTGCCGCGATGATAGAGAAAATCACCATTTTCATCTCTGTTGTCAGGCTGAATATAGTTGTCGAGAACAACCAGAGATACCTTGTATCTGTCGAAATTGACAGTATAATATGTTTTATTTAAATCGGGCAATCCAAGGTGTTCTTTTGTAGGAGAAACAAACTTATTGAATACATCATCTCTTGTGGCACTCAATGAGGCAAGGGTACTGTTGCCACCGTCGTGATTACCCATTACGGGATAAAGCTTCTTTTGAGATGACAACACCAGATTAGTGTACCAAATTCCGTCATTTTCAGCAAAATCGCCACCTTGAATATCACCAAGATGGATGCCAAAATCGAGACTTTTTACAGAATTAAGATAAAAAAGTGCATCATCGAGTCTTTCTTTGTCACCGTGTATGTCGGCAAGTGAAAGGAAAGAAAGCATTTTTTTGAAGTTTTCTTTTCCATTGCCGTGGATACCATAATTTGATGATGCATAGACTGCCGGAAGAACATCTTCGTTGAATTTAATTATTTCATCTCTCATGTTTAATATCCTTCATTTATCTAAGTATTTTTCATCAAAAAAGCCTTTCTTTTAGTTAATACAATGTTAACACAAGAAAGACTTTTTTTCTATAACCTTATTTTGTTAATATATGACCTTATTTTCCCATGAATCTTCTCTGTATTTTTTGGGAGTAACCCCATATTCCTCAGTAAATATGCGATAAAAATGGCTCATGTTGTCGTAACCTACTTCTGACGCAATATCCGCAATTGTTCGTTTTGTATTCTTAAGATAGTAGGCTGACTGCGAAAGGCGTTTTGCCTGCAAAAGCTCGGTGTAGGTCTTGCCTGTCTTTTTCTTGACCTCTTTTGAGAGCCAGCAAAAATCACAGTGCAAAATACTTGCGGCCTCTGAAAGACTACCGTTTTTATAGTTGTCATCAATATAGCGCAACAAAAACAGAATGATTTCATCTTTAGGCTCGGTATATTCCAAAACATCTGTATGATTCAAAAGCTGAACAAACAAAAGCTCCATGGTACTGCGCATAACACTCCGTCTGTTTTTGGTGTCGTTAAGCAATGTCCAAATAAGATTTTCTATAAGGTTCTGAACCGGGAGCACATCGGACACCTGAAAAAGCAGGAAATCGGGACCACCATTTTCACAAAGCGAATCTGTAATGAAACTTTTGAGAGGAGACTCTTCTCTGCCGAGCACAGATGTCATGGTCTCAAAAAATTCGGGTAAAATGATGAAGTTAACTGCTATGTCGCCTTCTTTGGCATATAAAATTGAATGCTTTGCATGGCGACTCAAAAACAAAAGTTCTCCCTCACAAAGATCTATTTTTTTGCCGTTGATAATGTGAGTGGTAGTGCCGGTACACATATATACAACCTCAATATAGTCATGACTATGCTCGGGAAAATCTACAAAGCGCAGATGTGGTCTTACTGTAATCAGCTTTCCCTTTTCGAGTAAAAGGCGACTGTTTATAAGGCTGTCAGATTCTGCCATATAGAGACGACGATTTATTTTATTGTCTGTTTTAATCATTTCTTTTTCTTCATCTGTGATAGGCCTCAGTTTGTTTAATATACGGTAATCTATCATTAAAATCGCCTCCTTTTTAATTATAAGGTGTATTTTTATACTATCACAGTTTTATAAACTTGTCAAAAAAATTATTTTTCTATGCAACAATTTGTAATCTTATTTGCAAATGCACAGTAAACAGAAAAGTCAATTGATTATGCTATTGACAAAAGAAATCTAAAGACAAAAAAACTGATTGAAGATGTTTTCTTCAATCAGTTTTTTAATCAATCGGGAAACACTTCTCTTTTAAAGAAACCCTTGAGACTTACGGGGTTTTTGCCCTGAGGCTTGATTTCGCCAAGAAGCACTCTTACTGCTGCTTCCTGGCTTTCTTTTGTTGGAGAAAAAGTGTTTACATATGTTCTGACATATGGAAGCTCATAAAGCTTATAAGGATCACCGAAGGATGTTATAATGACCTTAGGATGTTTGAAGATAAGCCCTCTCCATAAAGTCATGGCATTGTCCCATGTGAGACGCATGGAGCTGCCGCTTGAATCTTCTTCGGAGTGGCGAAGATTTACAAAAACACAGGCAGGATAATCCTCTTTATATACTTTTTCTATGTCACGGTGAAGAGGATTTTGAAGAACTGTTACCCTGATACCCCGGGATTTGAGAGCATTTTCGAAAGGTTCGAAAGACGGACAGTATGCAGAAACTCTATCGTTAAACACAAGATTACAAATGAGAACGTGGTCACCCTCTTTAAGATCAAGGGGCAAAATGTCATCAAGATTTCTGACAACTTTGATGCTTTTTTCAGCAATTTCTTTTGAAATCTTTTCAATGTCTTCGGTGATTTCAATTTCGGGTTCGTCTTTATCTAAGATACCAACAAAATCTTTGACAGTTAAAATTCTCTCTACTGCCTCTTTGAGACGGTCCATAGAAATTTCGCCTCTCTCGACCGCACTCTTTATGATGTCAAAATACTGTGGCTCAGCAAAAAGCTCCATATCACCGCCGGCATTGAGAAAGTCTATGGGAAGCCTTTCTTCAGGCACAATTGCAGCAACGCCAACCATTGAAAGTGCATCGGAAATCACGCAGCCGTCGTAGCCGAGATCTTTGCGTATGAGTTTTTCTGTGAGATCGTAGCTGACGGTGGCAGGAAGATAACCCGCAACTCCGAACTCCTCTTTTTCGCTCTGAAGAGACGGAACAGATGTGTGTGCAGTCATAACAGATGCAGGGCCCTGTTTGAAAATCTCACTATACACCTTGCCATATGTAGAAAACCATTCTTCGGGGGTTTGAAGATTTACACCTGTGGTGAAATGAGCATTGACATCAGAGCAGCCACCGCCGGGGAAGTGTTTTACAGATACTGCCATGAGACCGTCCTTCTGAAGACCTCTCATATAGGCGCTGCCCATTTTAATTACCTGATCGGGATTATCAGAAATAGCACGGGTGCAAGTGCATGGATCGTCTTTTAAAAGATTGATGTCTACAACCGGTGCCATTGACCAGTGGATACCGTTTTTACGGCACAGCTGTGCAGTTGCTCTTCCTCCGCGCTCGATAAGCTCAGCATCATCGCACGCACCCCATGCCATAGCTCTGGGGAGACGGTGAGGACAGTCGGCAACCGAAGGGAATGGTCCGTTTTCGGTGTCTGCCTGAATGATTACAGGGATTTTTGTATACTTATTGGCAAGCATTGTAACTTTTTTTATGTTTTCGCTTGACAAACTATTTACAAATATGCCACCTGGACGCATATGTTTGAATTTTTCTTCGAGATCGGAAAGCTTTTCATCGGTGATTTTGTCGGGGACAAGATATGAAAGAACCTGTCCTACGAGGTCATCGAGCGAAAGCTCGTCTACGATTTTTCTGATTTCTGCTTTATTCATATGAATCACTCCTTTGTTGCTTCAATTTTACAACATAAAATACTTTTTTCATATATCTTAATTTTGTTGATATATGTCCTCATTTGTTTGTTAAAATACCAATAGCACAAGCTGTTTTACTGAATACTTACTTCGTTATATATTTTGACAAAAACCCTCTTTATGATTGCCGCTGCCTGTGCCCTTGTGAGATTGTTGGCAGGTGAGAAGGTGGTATCGGTCATGCCGTTTACTATGCCGAGAGTTAGAGCTTTGTCAATTGAGTCGGCATAGGTCGATGCCGAAATATCGGTAAATTTATCTTTGAGACCATACATTTTCACTTCTTTATGTCTTACCGCTTCATATGCATTGACAGCTATTGCTGACATCTGTTCTCTTGTGAGATTTGCTTCCGGGTTTAATTTACCATCTGCAATCATCTGGGAAGGAATGATACCATTATGAACTGATGCACCAACATAGCCTGCATACCAGGCATCGGCGGTCACATCGGAGAAGTTGCCCTGATATGGCATTTCTTCAAGCTCACAGGCACGGCATATCATAGCCAGAAACTGCGATACTGTGAGAGTACCTTCCGGATTGTAGAGAGTGGGAGAAATACCGTTTACGAGTTTGTATTTGCGAAGATAGTTGATATCATTTATTGCCCAGTGACCGATTGTATCTTCAAAATCGGTGTAAACTTCGTTTATAACAATCTCCGTAGGTGAGTTCCATCCACTTACAAATGCACCTGAACCATCAACATTGCCATGACCTGTGTAACGTACATATCTTGCCCATACAGTACCGAAGGAATAAGTTTCAAGATCGTTGGTAACACCACTTGTTTTGCCATCATAGACAACATTGTAATTAGTGCCGTCACTTGATACTTCAAGGGTAAACACATTGGAACGCTGATTGCCCGAATGGAAAGCCATTGACACTGAATCTATTGTCTTAAGTGAGCCAAGATCCATCAAAAGCCACTGATCGCCTTCGGCAGACCAACGAGTGGTGAAGTCACCGTCTATTGCCATTTCGGCAGTATTGGCAGGCTGAGGAACATCAGATGCTGTTATTGATGCAATATCGGCACCTGTTTCAACTGCCGGTGCAGAGCTTTGCGCAAAGTTGATTTTGTAATAAAGCTTATCAGTGCTGTTTATCCATGTGCTGACATATGCAGTTTTGCCAACCTCAGATGCCTGAGAAATCTGAACGGTTGCACCATCAGCGGTAAGTGCAGAAACTGTGCCGACTTTTTCGCAGGGAATTATATAGGCACCAATGCCGGGCGAGAATTTCTCAATCGGCACACCATCAACAAGGATGGCTTTTACAGGTGAAGCTGCTACGAGATATTCATCCCATTTGTCAAAAGATTTGATTTTAGGAACAGAAACATTGTCAGTGTTATCAAGGAGGGGTGTGTAAACCACCGCTATACGAGCCTCAGTGATATCTGTTGCATATACAAAGAGTTTGTGATAGTCGGAGTTGTCTGCACCGTCATTATTTGCCGGCTTCGGTGAAGGGGCAAGATGAACTGCTTCCATTGTGGAAAGTCTGGCTGTTGATTCCGAAGAAACGAGGTCTACCCTACATTTTTTGCCTGACGGTGCAGTGATTACTGCACTCTTGCCATCGGCACTGACTTCTATTTTATTTGCTTTTCTGGTATGGAAGAAAGAATAGTATGTGCTTGGAGTGCTTGCAGTGAGTTCATCCTGAATGATGAACTGGGTACGGTTATTGATGAGTGCAAAGCCCCTTTCGGCTTTTAAAAGCTCGGGGTAAACCTTACCTACATCGAATACACCAAAGGCTGCGCCTTCTGATGTTCCCTTGTGGGTGTAGTCGCATATTACAGGTTCTGCTTTATTGGCACCGGGAAGCTGATCGTTGAGATCTCCGTCGGGATTTATAACGAAGGTGTTGTTACCTTCTGCACGGTGACGGTAGTAACAACCGTCTTTATCAGTTTTATAATATGTTTCTGCGCCAAGCTCTTCTACCCATCTTTCACCATTGGCATCAAGGACAAAGGAGCCAATGTCGAGCTGGTCATGTCCCGCACCATTATTGCCGCCCTTGAATGCAATAAAGTAAGCATTTTTATCATATCCGCTTCTCGCACTGCCAAGCGGTTCGAGCCCTGAAGCAAAATAGTCGAGAGGGAGACCTTCGGAGTAGTCAGACATTTTTTCTGCTTCGGGGTTATACCAGAGAATGTCACGGTAGTCAGTGGTGTCAACATTTTTTATAGAATATGCTGCAAGCTGTGGAATATTATAGCGACCGGCGATATAGTGGTTTACTGCAACACCGTGATAGAGTGTGTTCTTGCTTGCGTCAGAATAGTTGAAACCACCCTGAGGTCCAATTACACCAAAGGGGAAGAAGCCGGTTTTGTCAAGACCCGGATAATCTTCTATACCTGCATCTGTGCCAAGAGAGGTGTGCATTGAATTGGTGAGAAGATAGAGAGTGTAGAGAGCATAGTTCCAGTATGCTGTACCTTCGGAATAGTTACCGTCGGGGGCAAACATATATAGACCCTTTTCGGGGAGCTGTTCAAGGGTTCGGTTGAGAATTTCGTTGCAAATAGCTTCATAACCTTTTTCGTCACCAAAGGCAAGAGCACAAAGCCCCATGCCTGATGCACCGACTTCAATCCAGTTACTTCTCTGAGTGAGCCATGAACCAAAGCCCTGACGGAGCTGTTTTACTGCACCGACATATGCAAGATCCATTACTGCATTACGCATAATGCGCTTTTCTTCTTTGGTCCATTCATCATAGAGCCAGTCATAGGCAAAGGCTATGCCTCGGCAGTATTCGGCACAGTCAAGAAAGTGAGTCTGATTCCAGTTGGGGAAGTCGCAGATGTTTTTGATTTCTTCCCATGTACGCTGTTTATATTTTTCATCTTTTGTGAAAACATATGCCATAGCTGTGGTTGGAATAAGAGTTGAGGGAGTCCAGTCAAGGCGTGTTCCGTCGTGAGTGCCGGATTTTGTGAGAGGGGTTTTAAGATAGGCATCGGCAGCTTTAATAAGGTCATCATAAAGCTTGATAAGAAAAGGATCGGTATCTTTATATTTATTTATCTCGGCAATTTTCTCTTCGGTGAGAATAAGACGGGGATGGGACTTATCGGGGTGTTTTTCTTTTATCATACCGATGTAGTCGGTCATTGACTCGGGATCGTACTGGTCTTCAAGAATATAGTCTCCCTCATATTCTACATCTACCTTGGGCTCGCCATCGAGAACTACATCACAGATGTATATTTCGGTGTCGGGATAAAACGGAGCATCCCAACCCTGGAGAGATATCTCGAAAGAGTCTATTTTATCAAAGCCAAGCGGTGTACGAGTGCCTTTACCAAAACTTGACATTTTGCTTGAGCCAAGTGAAAGGGTGATTTCTCTCCACTCACCTGCCCAGTCGATAGAAAAACCGCTCTTATAATAGTCCCAGCCTGTCGTGTCGGGATTTTCTGAAGTGAGAACCACATTGACGGGGTTATTGGTTGCTTTTTCTGAATAAATTTTAAACTTGATCTCACCATATTTGCTGAAATCCACTTTATGGTCTGCATTCGTGAATTGGATAGGTTTTTCAAGATTTTCTTTGCCTTTCCACAAAAGGCAGGGAATACCGTCTTTTTCGGCAGGAACCGCACCGCCGATGGCACCGGCTGAAACATCAACAAGCTTTACTGCATTATGAACTGTTGCAGGTTCGATGGCATTGGCATTTTCGGAAGGCTGTGAAGTTATCACAAAATCATCAAAATAGAGCACTGTGGCAGCATCGCCTTTAGATCCGAATGTGGATGGCATAAGGGTAATGTTGTCAATTTTGTCAAAGCCCTGAGGCTCACCTTCTTTGAGGAATGATGAGAAAGAAATGCTTACATGCTTCCAACCATCAAAATTGGCATTGATTGTTGTGTAGAAGCAATCTTTTTTGGAAGTGTTTTTGTTGTCTGAATAAAAAGCAAGCAAAAATTTTGCACTTGCCGTTTTTTCTGTGCTGTAAAGATAGAACTCAAGATATTTTCCTTCTGAAAAGTCATTTGTTGAAACCGGCATAGTTATGTTTTTGTCAAATTCAGATCCTGAAAGAGATGCTGTAAATATACCGCTTCGGGTATATTGAGTAGATGATTTCAAACCGGCAGACATAATAGTTGCGCTGTCTGAAAGTCTGACTACAGTTTCAGAATATACTTCTCCGCCCTGATTGGCAAGTACGCCAAGTCCTGAGGGGACTGTCATCACAAAAGAGAGAAGCAGTGCCAATACTTTTTTCATTTTAATTCATCCTTTCTTTTTGAATACAATATTTACACTTTTCTGTTATTAAAAAACGCATTATAATATAAGTTTATCATTATCAGTTCGGAAAGTCTTTAGAAAATACTTTTATATTTGCATTTTCTTTTTGTTTGTGATAATATTGTGCTGAGGTGATGGTATGATTATGAAAACAGTCAGATATTGCGGTGTAGACTCGGTTAACACCACGAGCCCCTATATTGCACGTGAGGGAGAAGAGGATGAATATTTTTTACTTATGTTTTTCAAAACAAAATTTATATATCTGAAAGACGGCAAAAAGGAAATGGGTGAAAAATTTAATTATATTATAAATCCGCCCCACTGTCCTGCCGGTCACGGAACTTATGATGAGCCGTTTTCGAATGACTGGATTTTTTTCAGAGGTGAGGTATTTGAAAAAATCATTAAAAGTTTTAATCTGCCTCTCAACACTCCTTTCTACATTGATGATCACAGCATAATATTTCCGTATATAAAAGAAATAGAAAAAGAGAAGCTTCTGACAAACACTTGCTATAAAGAAAAAATTGACGCACTGGTGTCTGATATGATTATCGACCTTGGAAGGCAATATGAAAACAAGCAAAAAACAAAAAATCACTTTTTTGAAGAGATAAACAAAGCAAGAAAATATATGCTTTCAAATCTTGACCAGAAAATAGTGCTTGAAGAAATAGCAAAAAGAGCAAACTATTCGCTGAGTCGATTTTGCATATTGTATAAAAGATTTTTCAAAATCACACCAATAGAAGACCTTACGAGAGCAAGAATCGAAAAAGCCATCACGCTTATGCAGTATAATCATACATCTGTTACCGAAACCAGCCAAATATGCGGTTTTTCTTCTGTTCATTATTTTTCAAGGAAATTCAAAGAAAAAACAGGAATGTCACCAACAGATTTTTGCAGGCAAAAAAGAAGATAGTATTAAAAAAACCTCTGCTATTGCAGAGGTTTTTTTGTGTGATATAAATTATCCGATTGAAATAGTTGTTTTGGATGGAATAATCTGAACGAAGGTGTTGCCGGGATTTAAAACAAGCTCCTCACCGTCTTTGGTGGTATAGGTTGTTTTTCCGGTGCGGGAAGGCTTGGACCAGTTAATGTCGACCACCTTACCATTTGTAACATAATAGCCTGAACCCGAACCAATATTTACAATATCCTGTCGGCCTTTATTCTGACCGTCGGCGAGGTCGAAGTTGTCAAGCTGATAGATTATGATGTTTTTGGCTGTAAGAATGTTGCCCGACTGAGACATATGAGCTTTGCCGTCAACATATCTTTCGTATATCATTTTTTCGGGATTGTATGTATAGCTTACTCTGTAAAAAGTGGAATATGGCAAATTGAGCTGGAGTGCATCTTTTGCATCGGAAGGAACAACATCGTCATCGGAATACAGATTGTGTCTGATATCTGTTGTTTTTCTGTAACCTTTTTCTTTGGTTCCTTTTTCGAAAAGCTTATTTACATTTGAATAGAGATTGTGCCATGTGTTGTCGTAGGTATAGTCTCTGAAATATACTGTACCGTCATTGCCTTCAATGCCATTTATGTTGTTTACACCGAGAGATGGGATGTCGGCTTGAGCTCTTGGACTCCAACCTGCGTGACAGTAGATAGCATCGTGTTCTAAAGCATAGTCGAGGAAGTAGTGTCGGGACGATCTGATTGGACCGACTTTTTCGACATTGTGATTTTTGAAAAGTGCCATCATGCGGGAAGCGCCGCCCTCAACAACGATTTCATATATCATGTATGCATCGTCAAGGCCTGCCTGAGGGCGTGATGCAGCAACATCGTTGTCGATCATAACAGCGACAGGACGGACATCTGATGCCATAAGCTTGCAATATTCATTTTTTGGCTTGGGAGCTTCTTCTACCTGTTGATTGTCAACCTCAACATCGGTTGCGACTTCGTTTTTGGAACAAGCTACTGAAAATACAAGAGCAAAAATTGTTAATAATAAAATCAGCTTTTTCATTTGAAAGTCTCCTATTTTTTATTTGATATCGCACACTACCTTGGCAGGTTTTGCATCGAGAGATGCAGGATTTTCAATGTGCTTTTTAAGTGTTTTAAAAGCAGAAGCATAATAGTGACCATCACAGATTCTTTCGTCACAAACTACTGTTATGTCGAGAAGACGAAGTTTCTGAACTGTACCGTCGGAATTGAGCTTATACTCTGTGCGCTTCTTACCCATTGCAATGAACAGAGGAAGATTGCCAAAATCGTAGAGATGATGGAAAATCGCATCTATGCCGAGCGAGCCCACATTGGTAATATACATTGATCCGTGAAACGGACTTACTTTGATAAGAGCGCGGGGAAGCAGACCGAAATAATCGAAAAGCCTGAGCAGCCAGACTGCCGATTTTAAAATGATGCGAGGCATATGAGCCAGAATTTTGGCAACTACATCCATGCCATTTTCTGCCTGTTCTTCCTTGTTTTCTTCGATGAGTTTTGTTGCAGCCCGGTAGATATCGTCTATTGTGTCTTCAGGAGTTGCAGAAATTTTAATGACTGTCTCGGGAGCATTGAGAGCGAGCTTTTTCTTGATAGTCATGCACATTTCCACGCTATTGCGGGCATATATCTTCTGGCCTCTGATGAAACGATTGATGCCCGGGTGGCTTGCCGTGGTACGGACATATGCCGCTAAAATAACATGCATAATGCCAAGACCTTTTGCACCTTCTGCTCTCTTTTCGTGAATGAACTTTTCGGTTTCTGTGATGTCGATACTTGCATTAAACTGATTTGAAGCACCGTTACGACTGGGCATTATGTGGATACCGACAATGCTCATGGGGTCGATGCTTTTTAGTTTTCTGCCTTCTTTCATATAGAAATCTCCTAATTTTTTTAGTTTTATAAAATCCTTTTTAACATTGTATCACAAAATAATGTGTTTTTTCAATAGTTTTCGACAAATTTTATCAACATGTGGTTTTTTTCTTTTGAAAATGGATATATAGTTTTTATAAAAATTGGCACAATAGATACCAAAGGTGTGTATTATTTTAGTTTTGATTTGTATATGTCAAAGATCTCTTCGGCACTTGCAAGACCTGACACGAAAGCAGTTGCACTGCCTGCGCTGACGGAAAAATCGAGAATGCTTTGTGACGAGAAGCCATGCTCTGTTGCATATATAAAACCTGCCACGGTGGAATCGCCCGAGCCTATTGTGCTTATGACTTCACCTTTTGGAGCATCGGAAAAACAAACCTCTCCATCACTTCTGACAAGAATTGCACCGTCACCACCCATAGACACAAGGACGTTCTGAGCACCCTTTGACTGAAGGTCTTTGGCACAGTCTATGATTTCGTCGCGGGAAAGATGTGGTTTGCCATAGATTTCGGCAAGCTCTATGTGGTTTGGTTTTATCATATAAGGTCTGTGAGCAAGGCAGGATGTGAGCGCTGCGCCGGTAGTGTCGACAATTACACGGACTCTTTCGGAAGAAAGCCTTGACATAATGCTTGCATAGGTATCGGACGGAAGATTTGACGGAAGGGAACCTGCAAGAACAATGGTGTCACCTTCTGAAAGATTTTCAAGTTTTGAAAAAAGAGCGCTGAAGTCTGCCTTAGTGATTTGAGGTCCTTTGCCATTGATTTCGGTCTCTGTGTCGGATTTGATTTTGACATTGATACGGGTAAAACCTTCTTTGACCTCGGCGAAATCGGAATTTATGCCCGTTTTGGACAGAATCGAAACAAGCATTTTGCCTGTATCACCTGCGACAAATCCAAGCGCAGTATTTTTAACACCGAGCCCTTTCAGGACTGCCGACACGTTTATACCCTTCCCTCCTGCAAAAAGTGCAGTATCTTCTGCTCTGTTTATGGCAGAAACGCTGAATTTGGGAAGGTTTACAAAATAGTCTATGCAAGGATTGAGAGTGAGAGTATATACCATACGAATTACCCCTTTAAATCATCTGCTTTTATTATAAATTAAATGCAATTAAAAGGCAATAGGTGTTTTATTTTACCTGTTCTGCCAAATTTTTGAAACAGGAGCATATATGAACAGCAAAGATTTTAAACCGTATATTCCATCAGAAAAGCATGCATCAGAGCTTACACTCACTTCAATTTTTACAGGCATAGTGCTGGCAGTTATTTTCGGCGCGGCAAATGCATATCTCGGACTCAGAGTGGGCATGACTGTGTCGGCATCTATCCCTGCGGCAGTGATAGCCATGGGTGTGATACGCATTGTTCTCAGAAGAAACTCAATTCTTGAAAGCAACATGGTGCAGACCATCGGCTCGGCAGGAGAATCGGTGGCTGCAGGTGCGATATTTACTCTTCCTGCTCTGTTTCTGTGGGCAGCAGAAGGGAAAACAGAAAAACCTGAAATGATTGAAATAACGCTCATTGCCCTACTCGGTGGTCTGCTCGGCGTGTTTTTTATGGTGCCCCTCAGGAATGCACTCATTGTGAAAGAGCACTCTACTCTGCCCTATCCCGAAGGCACTGCCTGTGCAGAGGTGCTCCTTGCAGGCGAAGACAAGGGGGCGAGTGCATCTACGGTGTTTGCAGGCATGGGGATTTCAGCATTTTTAAAATTTGTAATTGACGGAATAAAGCTTGTATCGGGCGAGATTTCAAGTGAAACAAGAGGTTACGGAGGCGAAATCGGCACGCAGATTTATCCTGCTGTGTTCAGTG
Organism: Clostridia bacterium; assembly: GCA_045586905.1. Lineage (GTDB taxonomy): Bacteria > Bacillota > Clostridia > UMGS1810 > UMGS1810 > RGIG1828. The sequence goes on along the minus strand of JAZNBF010000107.1, from coordinate 45,974 downwards.
TTGGATATATTTGCGGGCCACGAATTGCATCGTATATATTTTCGGGTGGTGTGCTGAGCTGGCTTGTTATTATACCCCTTATCGTGCTTTTTGGCTCTGAGAGTATTATGTATCCTGCCGGAGAAACCGTGGGAGAGATATATGCAAACGGAGGTGCCGCTGCCATATGGGCAACATACATCAGATATATTGGTGCAGGAGCTCTTGCGGCAGGGGGAATAATAAGCCTTATAAAATCATTGCCGCTTATTGTGACAACCTTTGGCGGTGCAATTAAAAGTGCTCTGGGAGCAAAAGTGACCTCTGACAAACGTACAGAAAGAGATATAGATATAAAAGTCGTGATTATTGCCATAGTTGTGCTAACTGTTCTGGTGTGGATTATTCCGTCTGTTCCTGTAAGTTTTCCGGGGGCAGTGATTGTAGTCGTGTTTGGATTTTTCTTTGCTACTGTATCCTCAAGAATGGTAGGTCTTGTTGGAAGTAGCAACAATCCCGTGTCGGGAATGTCTATTGCGACTCTGCTTGTGGCAACTCTCATACTGAAAATTACGGGCAATACGGGAATCGGAGGCATGACAAGCGCCCTTGCCATTGGCTCTATAATCTGCATTATATCGGCGCTTGCAGGCGATACGTCTCAGGATTTAAAAACCGGATATTTGCTCGGTGCAACACCAAAAAAACAACAAATAGGCGAGATTATAGGCGTGGTCGCCGCTTCGCTTGCCATTGGTGGCACACTGTATATACTGGACAAGGCATGGGGCTTTGGTTCGCAGGAGCTTGCAGCTCCTCAGGCTACGCTGATGAAAATGATTGTTGAAGGTGTTATGGGAGGGAATCTGCCCTGGGCACTTGTGTTTGCAGGAGTATTCATTGCCATTTTTTCAGAAGTGCTGAGAATTCCCGTGCTTCCCTTAGCAATCGGTGTGTATCTGCCGGTGCAGCTGACTGCCTGCATTATGGTGGGTGGTGTGGTGAGACTTATACTGGACAAAATAAAAGCTGAGAAAGACAGAAAAAAAGAAATTATAAACGATGGCATATTGTTTTGCTCAGGAATGATTGCAGGCGAGGGACTTGTGGGTATCGTTCTTGCAGTCCTTGCAATCTTTGGACTGGATAGTTTTATTGACATATCATCATATGTTCCCCGAGGTGTGTATTATGGGGGATCTATCGTAGTTTTTGGCTTTATAATACTATGTCTTTTGAAATTTTCTGTGTGGAAAAAAAGAGGCTGATAAAAAAGAATTACAATGTAAAAACGGACTGAAACAAGTCCGTTTTTACATTTGACAAAGGTTAAAAATTTTGATAAATTTATATTATGATTGGGGTGACATATAGAAATGACAAACAAATTTGACTTAACCGGCATGAGCTGTTCGGCGTGCAGTGCAAGAGTTGAAAAAGCTGTGTCGGCCCTTGATAAAGTAAATGCGTGCAGTGTGAACCTTCTTACAAATTCCATGACGGTGGAAGGAAATGCTTCCGTAGAAGAAATAATAGCATGCGTTGAAAAAGCAGGCTATGGAGCAAAGCTCTCCAATAGCAGCGATGCAAAAGCAAAAGAAAAAACAAAATCAAGAGATACCGGAAAAATAGCAAAAAGATTTATTGCCTCGGTAATACTTCTTATGGTGCTGATGTATATCTCAATGGGACATACGATGTGGAATTTACCTCTTCCCATGATGCTATCTGACAATCCTTTGATTTTGGGAATGTTGCAGATGCTTCTTACAATAGGCGTGATAGCTATAAACAACCACTTTTTTGTGAGCGGGTTTAAAGCTTTGATTCACGCATCGCCGAACATGGATACCCTTGTTGCTCTCGGTTCGGGTGCAGCTTTTATATACAGTGTGTTTGTTGTTTTTGCCATGGCAAAAAATGCAGACAATCACGCTCTTGTGATGGAACATATGCACGGACTTTACTTTGAGTCGTCGGCAATGATTCTGACTCTTATTACACTTGGCAAAATGCTTGAAAAATATTCTAAAGGAAAGACAACAAGTGCACTCGAAGGTCTTATGGAGCTTGCGCCAAAAAAAGCAACTGTCATAAGAGACGGAAAAGAAGTTATTATAGACACTTGTGACATGGCCACAGGCGATATTTTTATAGTAAAACCGGGCGAAAGCATTGCAGCAGACGGAGTGGTCATTGAAGGAAGCTCAAGTGTTGACGAATCGGCACTGACGGGAGAAAGCATGCCCGTTGACAAAGTGGCAGGCTGCAAAGTGTCGGCTGCTACAATAAACAAATATGGTTACTTAAAATGCAAGGCGATATTCGTGGGCGAGGATACATCGCTTTCGAAGATAATTAAGATGGTGAGTGATGCCTCGGGTTCAAAAGCACCAATTGCAAAAATTGCCGACAAGGTGTCGGGTGTGTTTGTGCCTTGCGTGATTGCAATTGCAGTGGTAACTGCTATTGTTTGGCTATGTATGGATAAGCCTTTTGACTTTGCTCTGGCAAGGGGAATATCGGTGCTTGTGGTGAGCTGTCCGTGTGCGCTTGGTCTTGCAACACCGGTGGCAATCATGGTGGCAAGCGGCGTCGGCGCAAAGGCAGGCATTCTCTTTAAAACTGCTGAAAGCCTTGAGGTGACAGGCAAAATCAAGGTATGTGTGTTTGACAAAACAGGCACAATAACTGAAGGAAAGCCTAAAGTGACAGATGTGTTGTGCAGTGAAGGGACAGACGAAAAAACTCTTATAGGATGTGCATATTCGCTGGAAAAGCTCAGTGAACATCCTATATCGGAAGCTATTGTAGAATATGCAAAAGAAACAAAATCAGAAGCCTTTGAAGTTGAGAAATTTGAAATAAAGCCCGGTTTGGGGCTTATGGGCGAAAGTGAAAAAGGCATAATTTGTGGAGGCAACGAAAAATTCATAAAAGAATATGCGGAGCCCGACGATGCTTTTACCTCTCAGGTTGAAAAACTGTCTCAAGAAGGTAAAACCCCCCTACTCTTTGCACAAGGCGGAAAAGTGATTGGACTTATAGCTATTGCCGACACCATGAGAGATGACAGCATAGAAGCAATTGAAAAAATCAGGCACATGGGTATAAAAGCTGTGATGCTCACAGGCGACAACAAAAGAACTGCAGAATCAATCGGCAAGGCATGCAGAGTGGACGAGATTGTTGCCGAGGTTATGCCCGACGAGAAAGCTGATGTAATAAAGAAATTGAAAAATAACAGCAAGGTGGCAATGATTGGCGATGGCATAAACGATGCTCCGGCACTTACTGAAGCTGACATTGGCATCGCAATAGGCGCAGGAGTAGACATAGCAATTGATGCAGCAGATGTTGTTGTGACCGGAAGCAGACTTACAGATGTGTATAACGCAATTGTTCTTAGCAGAAAAACAATCAAAAATATAAAAGAAAATCTGTTTTGGGCATTTTGTTATAACATTATCGGCATACCACTGGCAATGGGTGTGTGGATAAGCACACTCGGCTGGGAGATGAATCCCATGTTCGGAGCTGCGGCAATGAGCATGTCGAGCGTGTGTGTGGTAACGAATGCACTCCGGCTGAATTTTATAAAATTCAATAAAAAAAGAAAGGAAGAAAATAAGATGGAAAAAATCGTAAAAATCGAAGGAATGATGTGTCCTCACTGTGAAGCAAGAGTAAAAAAGGTGCTTGAGGAAATTGACGGTGTGACAAATGCTGTGGCAAACCACAAGGATAAAACTGCTGTAATAACCTCAGTGAAGGAAATAGATGATAATACAATTAAGACCATAATTGAAAACGAAGGATATAAGATTATATAAGCAAACAAAAAAGAGGCTTTAAGCCTCTTTTTTATTTTAATCTTTTTGAAAGTTCTTCGCCAAGCTCTTCGTAGCCGGGTTTGCCAAGGAGAGCAAACATATTCTTTTTGTAGGCTTCGACGCCCGGCTGATCGAATGGATTGACTCCGAGGAGATAGCCGCTTACAGCGCAAGCTTTTTCGAAGAAATATACGAGATTGCCGAAATAATATGGAGTTATTTCGGGGATGTTTATGACGATATTTGGTGCGCCACCGTCGGTGTGGGCAAGAACTGTGCCTTCAAAGGCTTTGGTGTTGACTGTGTCGACACTTTTGCCCGAAAGGAAGTTAAGACCGTCTATGTTTTGTTCGTCATAGGGGAAGTCAAGATCCTTTTTGGGCTTTTGCACTTTGAGAACTGTCTCAAAAAGAATGCGGGCACCGTCCTGAATGTATTGGCCCATAGAATGAAGGTCGGTAGAAAAGCTTACAGATGCAGGGAAAATGCCTTTGCCGTCTTTGCCTTCACTTTCGCCATAGAGTTGTTTCCACCACTCAGAAAAATAGATAAGGCAGGGTTCATAGTTGACCATGAGCTCAACGGTTTTGCCTTTGCATCTCAAAATGTTACGGGCGGCGACATATTGGTAGCAGGGATTGTTTTCGAAGGGTTTGGTGTATTCTTCGCGTGCATCCTGTGCACCTTTCATCATTTCATCGATATCGATGCCTGCGCAGGCGATGGGAAGAAGACCGACAGCTGTGAGCACTGAAAATCTGCCACCTACATCATCGGGGATAACAAAGGTTTCATAGCCTTCCGAGTCGGCAAAGCTTTTGAGTGCGCCTCTTGCCTTGTCGGTGGTGGCATAGATTCGGCTCTTTGCACCTTCTGCGCCATATTTATCGATAAGAATTTCGCGCAGGATACGGAAAGCCAGTGCAGGCTCTGTGGTTGTGCCTGATTTGGATATGATGTTTATGCTGAAATCTTTATTTTTCACAAGGTCTATAACATCTGAAAGATAGCTTGAACTTATGGAATTTCCTGCATAAATAATCTTCGGACAGGTTTCGGGTGTTTTGAGGTTGTAGAAAGTATCGGTGAGCATTTCTATGGCTGCTCTTGCGCCAAGGTAAGAACCGCCTATGCCTATGACTACTAAAATCTCTGAGTCGGACCTGATTTTTTCGGCAGCTTTTTTTATGCGGGCAAATTCTTCCTTGTCATAGTCGACAGGAAGATCGAGCCATCCGAGAAAATCGTTGCCTGCACCGGATTTTGAGTGCAGAGTTTTTGCTGCGATATCAACCAGCGGTCGGATATTTTCAAATTCTGTGTCTTTTATAAAACTACTTAGTCTTGATGTATCTACTGTTATCATGTTTGGCCTCCATATATCAGTTTTCATTTTTGGGATCTCTTGTCATAAGTTCCATAACTGCTGTTTTTGCATCTTTGCCTTTGTAAAGCACCTCATATGCTTTCTCTACAATCGGCATCTCTACGCCATATTTCTGAGCGAGGTTATATGCCGCACCACACGATTCAACGCCTTCAACTACCATGTGAACCTCAGAGAGCGTTTCGTCGAGTGTTTTGCCTTTGCCTATAAGGATGCCGGCTCTGCGATTGCGCGAGTGCATGCTTGTGCATGTTACTATGAGGTCGCCTATGCCACTCATGCCATAGAAGGTTTCCACTCTGGCGCCCATGGCTATACCAAGACCTGCTATTTCTTTTATGCCACGTGTCATAAGAGCGGCTTTTGTGTTGTCGCCAAAGCCTATGCCATCGATAATGCCGGCGCAAAGAGCTATGACATTTTTGAGCGCGCCTCCAAGCTCTACACCAAGGACATCGTCGCCTGTGTATACCCTGAAAGTGTCACTCATAAAGATTGACTGAATATATTTTGCATCGTCGATGTTTTTGGATGCGACGATATTGGTGGTGGGGATGCCACGTGACACCTCTTCGGCATGTGACGGACCTGACATTACTGCAACCTTGCAGTTTGGTATTTCACTTGTCACAATCTCATCGAGTGTGCAAAGGGTACCTTTTTCAATGCCTTTGGACAGGATAACAATTAAGGTGTTGTCTGATATATAAGGTACCATGAGCTTTGCTGTTGAGCGTATCGCCTTTGAAGGTGTTACGAGAACAACCAGATCTTTGCCACTTACACAAGATATGTCGGAGGTGAAATGTATATCAGGTGAGAGAGGTACACCGGGCAGGAATTCTTTATTTTCGAGGTCGGTTTCGAGTCTTTTTTTCTCTTCTTCAAGCCATGACCACAAAGTGACATCACATCCATTTTTGACAAGATGTACTGCCGCTGCTGTGCCCCAGCCTCCCGAACCGATGACTGCTATTTTTTTGGGCATAGTAATTCTCCTAAAAAGTTATTCTTATCATATTTTACCACAAAATGTTTAAAATTACAAGGAATCAGATTTCCAAACTGTCATATACTTCCCCGTCGAGATTTTTCCATTTGAAGCATTTGTTTTCATAGACAATATATCCACGCTCTGAACCTTCTTTGGGAATTGAAACTGAGCCGGGATTAAGATGGTATGTGCCATTTTCTTTTTCGGATTTCGGCACATGAGTATGACCGCTTATGAGGACATCACCTTCACAAAGTTTAGGTAACAGGGCATCTTTGTTGTGACCATGGGTGAGATAAATGGAAGAGGCTCCATCGAAGATGATGGCATAATCCGACAAGATGGGAAAATCAAGCACCATCTGATCGACCTCGGTGTCGCAGTTGCCTCTGACACAGATTATTTTTTCGGATATTTCGTTAAGAGCTTCTATCACCTTTTTTGGTGCATAATCTTTTGGCAGGTCATTGCGCGGACCGTGATAGAGAATGTCGCCCAAAAGGACGAGCTTTTCAGCACCCTCCGTTTTGAAGGCTTTGAGCATTTTATCGAGATAGTATACAGAACCATGGATATCGGACGCTATAAAAAGTTTCATGTGTTTCGCCTCTGTTATTAGTATTTCATTTATTTTACCATTTTTGATGATAACCGTCAATAAAGATTGTATTGAAATAAAGACAAATTTATGTTATCATATGTGTATAAAGCAATTGGAGGTTATCGTATGAACGAAATAGCTAACCAGGCTAAAAAAGCCTGCGAAGAAATAATAGAAATTGCAAAGCTGAAGGAAAAAGACCTTCTTGTGATTGGGTGTTCTACAAGTGAAGTGCTTGGAGACAAGCTTGGTACAAATTCCAGTCCTGACACTGCGAAAGTGCTTTTTGAAAGCATTTATGAAGTAGCGAAGGAAAAAGGAATATATATTGCGGCGCAGTGCTGTGAGCACTTAAACCGTGCAATCATTGTGGAAAAAGATGCTGTGCCTTTTTTGGAGATTGTAAATGTAGTTCCCCACCCTAAAGCAGGCGGTTCTTTTGCAACCGAGGCCTACAAGCACTTTGAAAATCCCGTTGCAGTGGAAGAAATAAAGGCTGATGCAGGGATAGACATAGGAGCTACACTCATTGGCATGCATCTTAAAAAAGTGGCAGTGCCTGTGAGACTGTCGGTAAAAAAAATCGGAGAGGCACCTGTAACTGCAGCCCGTACAAGACCGAAATTCATCGGCGGTGAAAGAGCAATATATGACAAAGAGCTTATGGGCGGAGAAATTCAGAGATAAGTTAGAAACATAATTGTTATAAAAAACTGCATTGGCAAAGCAATGTGCTTTGCCAATGCAGTTTTTATTTTTTCTTTATGAATTTTGACTCGTTACCGTTTACAAGTCGTACAATATTACTTTTGTGCTTTATAACAGCTATTGCACCCATAATGATGGCAGAGACTAAAAATGCAATGTCACCCCAATAAAAGATAAGAACTAAAATGGGATAGCAGATTGAGCTGACAACCGAGGCAAGTGAAATGTAGTTGAAAATGGCAACAATGATTACGAAAACAAAAACCAAAACAGCACCAATGACAGGACTTAAAGTAAAGATTACTGCGATTGATGTCATTATGCCCTTGCCGCCTTTAAAACCGAAAAACACAGGGAATACATGGCCAAGCATTACACATACTGCGGCAACATATGACACTATGTCTCCTGCTGAAAAAAGGCGGGAAAGCCAACGTGCTATGATAACTGCCAGAAATCCTTTGAGACCATCACCTATCATGACCAAAGCTGCAGCCTTTTTGCCGAGCACTCTGAGAGTGTTGGTGGCGCCTGCATTGCCGCTGCCATGATTTCGGATGTCGCCTGAGCCAAAAAGCTTTGATACTATGATGGAAGTGTTGATGCTGCCGAGAAGATAGGCAATTACACCAGAAAAAATAACGGTTAACATGATTACTCCTTCCCTCTTTCACGGATGATGAACTTAACGGGAGTGCCCTCGAGACCGAAGGTTTCTCTTATCTGATTTTCGATATAGCGAATATAAGAGAAATGTGCGAGTTCTTTATCGTTGACAAAGAGAATAAACGTTGGCGGCTTGGTGGAAGCCTGGGTAATATACATAACTTTAAGGCGTTTACCCTTATCTGACGGAGGCTGAACCTTAGTGATTGCTTCGTTGAGAATGTCATTTAACACGCCTGTGGAAATGCGCATTGAGTGCTGATTGTTTACATACTGTATAAGTTCGAAAACCTTATTGAGTCTGCTGCCTGTGAGAGCAGAAACAAATGCGACGGGTGCATACATCATATAGGCAAGACCGTTGTGCACTTCTTTGCGGTAGTTTTCCATGGTGTTGGTTTCTTTTTCAACAAGATCCCATTTGTTGACAACAATTATGCTTGCTTTGCCATTGTCGTGGGCATAGCCTGCTATTTTGGTATCTTGCTCGGTTACGCCTTCCTGAGCATCTATGAGAATGAGCACAACATCTGCTCTGTCGATGGCTGCAAGAGAGCGGACAACACTGTAACGCTCAATGGCTTCATCTATTTTGCCTCTTTTTCGCATGCCTGCTGTGTCGATGAAAATATATTTCTGACCGTCTTTTTCGTATTGGGTGTCGATGGCGTCACGGGTTGTGCCTGCGATGTCACTTACTATAACACGGTTTTCACCGAGAATTTTGTTGATGAGAGATGATTTGCCGACATTTGGCTTGCCTATAACAGCTACCTTTATGACCTCATCATCTTCTTCGGGTTCATCATCAAAGTCGACATAGCTGAAAAGCTTATCTAAAAGGTCACCTGTGCCGAGACCATGGGTTGATGAAATAGCAATGGGCTCGTCGAGGCCGAGATTGTAGAACTCATAAAATCCCATTGGTACATCGCCGACACTGTCGACCTTGTTGCATGCAACAACGATAGGTTTGCCACTGCGCTGAAGCATTGCGGCAATGTCTTTGTCGGCAGATGTCATGCCAGACTTTACATCGACCATAAATACTATGGCATCTGCCATTTCGATGGCGATTTGTGCCTGACGACTCATCTGCTCCAGAATTATGTCGTCATTTTGCGGCTCGATGCCGCCAGTGTCTATGAGGATGAATTTTTTTGTGAGCCATTCACCTTCAGCATATATTCTGTCACGGGTGACGCCGGGAGTGTCTTCTACAATGGAAATACGTTCACCAATGATTTTGTTGAAAAGAGTTGACTTACCTACATTTGGTCTGCCTACTATTGCAAAGGTTGGTTTTTTCATATTATCAGTCCCTTCTATTTTAAAAGAGATTTTACAAATCCCATGCCGGTGCAGGGAGTTTTTTCTACTTTTACGCCAAGAGCCGACCTTACATCGTCCAGTGTGGTGTCATCTAAGAAGACATCGCTGTCGGACTTAAGCATGGTGTCGGCTATAAGAAGAACAGAATTTTTGTCTATCTTATCTTTTAGCTGAGCTATTATGTCGGAGCCGCACACAAGACCCGTGACGGTGATTTTGTTACCGAAAAAGTCATTTCGGATTTTCTCTACGGTGACAGAAACATCGGGCCTTACTTTTTTCAGTTTGTCCACACATTCGAGCATAAAGTCATAGGTAATACAGCCTGTGGCTATGGTTTTGGGTGTGGGTGTGAGGTGGGAATATTCGTCTATGAACGAAAGCTCTGTGTCGAGTTCGTCACGAAAGGCGGCGATGAGACCGACTCCGTTTTCTATTTGGGGAAATTCCTCGTAGTGTTCATACGGAGGAATGGGCACTCCTGCTAAGATATAGAATTCGTCTGCCAGATAGACTAAAGATGTGCCCAGAGCCTTTTTAAATGCCATCTGTTGCTTTGTGACATCATCTATCACCTTTTTGGCAGTTAGCGGAGTGAATGATTTGAGCCGGAAAAGACCTTCACGATGTTTAGAGATGCCGACGGGCACAATTGACACACTGTTTATGGCAGGATGGAGCGAGGCAAGATCGGTTATGGTGCGGCTAAGATATTCTCCGTCATTTATCTCAGGGCATAGAACAATCTGAGCATTCATGATTATGCCTGCTTCTTTAAAGCGCTTCATTATATCCATAACCTTGCCGGCGTTGGGGTTTTTGAGCATCATAACCCTGCGCTCAGGATCGGTAACATGGACAGAAACATTTATGGGAGACACCTTAAGCTTGCAGATGCGACTTATATCGTCATCGGTGAGGTTTGTGAGGGTGACATAGTTGCCCTGCAAAAATGAAAGTCTTACATCGTCATCTTTGAAGAGCATGGTGGAGCGGACATTTGGCGGAAGCTGATCCATAAAGCAGAAAATGCATTTGTTTTTGCAAAGCATGGGTTTGTCGATGAGAGGGTTTTCAAATTCGACACCAAAGGGTTCGAAATAGTCATTATATATTTCTATTTCTTCGGTTGTGCCATCTTTTTTGAGAACTTCTATGGTGTATTTTTCATCACTTGTGAGATATTTGAAATCTAAAATATCACGGAAGTCTTTGCCATTTACAGAAAGTATTACATCGCCAGTTTCGATGAGAGCATCTTCGGCTATGGAGCCTTCGAATACTGTTTTGACTACTGCCTTATCTGCCATAATGTCACCACCTTTAATGAGAAATAAAACTATTTAAGATAATTATACAAATCTTTTGCATCTTTTGCAAGATATATGTGAGGACAAGAAGAAAGTTCCTCACGCGTGCCAAAGCCATAGAGCACGCCTATGGCATCGATGTCAAAGTGCGCTGCGCCCAGAAGGTCGTATTCTCTGTCGCCTATCATGACGAGCTCTGACATGTCATTCTCGCCCAAGGTGGAGAGAATGTGCTCCAAAACCTTTATTTTGTTATTGCGGCTTTTATCGAGTGTGGCACCGACTATGAGATGGAATTCATCACTGAGTCCATAGTGTGAAAGGAGTCCTTCGGCAAAATGTTGAGGCTTTGCAGTTGCAAGCACATGCATATATCCTAAAGATGAAAGTTTTTTGATAGTTTCTTTTATGCCATCGTAGAGTGCGCTCTCTTCGACATAGGTTTTGTTGTAGCGCTCACGGTATTTTTCGACGCCCACATGTGCATCGGATTCGGAAAATCCGTAAAAATTCATGAACGCATCAAGAAGTGGCGGCCCTATAACACAGCTTAGCTCACCCAGGTCGGCAACCTTTATGCCAAAGCTTTCAAGGGCAAAGGCAAAGCTTTTGGTTATGCCCTCAAAGGTGTTGACAATAGTACCGTCAAGATCCCAAAGGAGATATTTGTAGTGCTTCATATATATTTCCCTCCATCGAAAAATAACCTGCCTTTATTACAAAGGCAGGTTATTTGATGTTTTAGAATTATTCAGCCTTTAAAACGTCTTTACCGTCATAGCTGCCACAGTTTTTGCATACTCTGTGGGGTAATTTGAATTCACCACATTTGGGGCATTTTGCCATACCGGGTAAGGAGAGCTTCCAGTTTGCTCTTCTTTTATCTCTTCTTGCTTTTGAAACTTTTCTCTTGGGTACTGCCATTAGTTCCACCTCCAAAATTTACTTAGTCATCATTTTAAAAAATCTTTTAGTGCACTGAGTCTGGGGTCTATATCGTCTTTATCACAGCCACAGGTCTCGATGTTGAGATTGCAACCGCAAATCGGGCAAAGGCCTCTGCAAGTCTCTTTGCACAGTTCGGCAATCGGGAGAGCACAGTAAAAACCCTGCTCTGCGATTTCCGCTAAATCGATTTCATTGGAGCTTAAAATGATGACATCATCATTTTCGTTTTCCAATTCGGTTTTAGAAAAAACCTCTTTTATGTTGAAATCAAGCTTCGATTCTGCAGGAGCGAGACAACGCGAACATTCGAAGGTGTAGCTTGCTGTGCCATTTAGCACAAGATAGAGCATACCGTTGATGTTTTTGATGTCGCCCTGAAGATGCATCGGAGATGTGAAGCTGATATTCTGACCATTGAACTCTACTCTGTCAAATGACAAATCGCACGATATGTCTATTGACGAGCCATCGCTCGATAATAACTTAGAAATATCTAAAACCATAGTACACCTCGACATAACAAAACTATTATATATATTTATCCTTATTTTGTCAATACCTTTTTAAAATTTAATTGATTTTGACTATTTGAGGTCTGTTTATAAAATTTTTCTTGGTCAAATGAGCTAAATAAGCTCAAGAAACGAAGCAAATATACCTCTTTCGGGGCCTTGCGCTCTGTGGGAAAAGAGAAGATCGGTGTTTTCGCAGGTGCATATGTCGGAAACAGCAATATTCTCTTCTTTCACTCCATATTGTATGAGGAGTTCTCTGTTTAATCCCGGAAGGTCGATGTAGTATTTTGCATCTTTTTTGATAAGACAATTACTCTGACCAAATTCTGCCACAAAATCATCGTAGAGGTCTTTTGAAACCTCGTAGCAGTCTTTGCAGATGCACGGGCCTATGGTGCAAAAAAGATCTTCGGGTGCTACGCCAAAGCGAATTTCAAGCTCTTTGGCTGTGAGAGGAGCAAGACGCGAAAAAGTGCCGCGCCATCCGCAATGAGCATTGCCTATTGCTCTGCCCTTTACATCGACAAAGCTTACGGGCACACAATCGGCAGTGTGAATGACGAGAGGGAGATTGCGTATGTCGGTGACAAGAGCATCGACATCGGTGTAGTCACGGTCGCAAAATACGCCTTTGCCCATGTCAGCTTCGGTGGCATAACGGATGTTTGCACTGTGTGTCTGATTGCCAAGTACTATCCTTTCGGCATCAAAGCCTGCCACTTCACAAAACCTTTTGTAGTTTTCGCGAACATTTTCCAGTGAATCGTTTGTGTGGGTGCCAAGGTTTAGGGACGAAAGACCTTTTTGGGTGGACACTCCCCCACTCCGAGTCGAAACTGCATGGTTAACATGAGAGAAAGCATCGAGCGCTCTGAACTTAAGCACTTTGATGTTATCCTTGGTAAAGATACGCATTACGGAAGAATTGATAGAAATCACCTTTACTTTTTACCTGCAAGCTCTTTGGAGAGCTTATCGATATCTATGTTGGAATTGTGAGGAATTGGTTTCCATTCTACATGAGAGAAAAGTGCAATAAGAACACTTACTGAACCGATTATATCAAAAATGGGCCACATGAGACAGTAGAAGGCTTTTTTGAGAAGCGGAATTTTTACTATGCGCTTTCTCTCAACAAAAAAGATGTAGATGCCCTGGAAGATTTGCTTTAAATAGCGGGGACCGAGAGACATGGTGAAATATGCCCAGAAAGGAGACATGAAGCTTGAAAGCCACTCTGCTCCGACAAAGAAAAGCGCAACATTTGCAAAAACATTGAGCCATCTGCGGAAGAGGGAAACCACATTGTTTGGGAAGGTTATGAGGAGCATATCGTAGGACATGTATCTCATTTTAAGGTTTTGGAAGATTTTGTTTCTTCTGATGGTTTTTACAAATCGGGTTTTCTTAACTCTGCATATGATGCGTGATACAGAAACGAAAAGTTTTTCGAGAAAAACTGCTATGCCACGCACAATGAGCATAAGAAAAATGGGGATGCAATAAAGGATTTTTGCGAATATGCTTCCGGAATTCTTAAACCTGTCGCACAGATTGCGATATATATCTTTGATATCGTCGAAGATATCATAGACGGTGCTGTCGATGTGTGAAAAGTCATCATTTTCGAGAGGCGGTTCAACATAGGGGATGACATCTTTTTTGGGCACGAAAATGTGTGAAAAAAGCTTTGGCCCAGACTCGACAAAAGCCTGAAGATGACCTTTGCCCCAACGGATGCGCTGACGAAGCGCTATGCGAAGTGAAGTAGGCTGCTCGTCATAGAACTCTGCTCTGTCACAATAGGAAATGCGATAGCCTTCTACCACTGCATCTGCAGAAAAGGCACGGTCTTCGGTGAATGACACATAGTGCCAGCCATCTTTTATTATTTCACTTGCAAACATAAAGCCTGTGCCCTGAATACGAGTGGCAAGTCCAAGAACACTTCTTCCGCGATGCTCATTTCTTACTGTGCGAAGCCAGTGAATGCCATAGCTTGCACTTATCCAGTTGTCGCCAAAGTTTTTGGTGTTACGGTAGGATGTGACAATTTTTTCGCCACTGTCGAAAGCTTCGTTCATGCGGGAAAGGAAATCTTTTTTGAGAAGGTTGTCGGCATCGAAGATGAAATACGCATCGAAGCTTTCGATGCCATAGTCATGCTCAATGTTATTGACCAAAAACTCGAGAGCATAGCCTTTTGTGCGATGCTCTGTGTCGAAACGTTCATAACACACTGCTCCGTATGAACGTGAAATTTCGGCAGTTTTGTCGGTGCAGTTGTCGGCAACAACGAAGATGGTTACGAGGTCACGGGGATAATCCTGAGCATTTATGCTGTCGATGAGATTGCCTATAACGGTTTCTTCGTTTCGTGCGGCAATCATTATGGCATATTTGTGATTATGCTTGGAAGGGGGGAATTTTCGTGTGGCAAAAAAGCCTACTTTTTTATATATGTTCCAAAGCCTGTAAAAAAACACATAACCTACTACTACGCCTATAATTGAGAGAACATCTTTAAACTGCATTAAAAATTCATAAATATTCATATGCTGAAAGCTCCTCTTATCATTTGTTTATTTTCCGGAAATATCGCCGATGGAAATGGTGGAATTGTGTGGAATTGGCTTCCATTCAACATGCATAAAGAGAGCAGATAAAACTGCTATGCCTCCTATCATGTCAAACATGGGCCACAAAAGTATATATAGAATTTTTTTGACAAAGCTTATGTGTATTATACGCTTTCTTTCTATGAAAAACACATATATACCAAGGCACATTCTGCCAAGCCAGCGCAAAGCAACAGAAATTACAAAAGCTTTTAAAACTGTTGATATGCCTATGAGGGCTGTGTCCGTTACAAGAACGGAAACCAAGTCTGCTATCAGACAAAGCAGAAGGCTTGAAATTGAAATGAGATTGTTTGGAAAGGTTATGATGAACATATCGTATGACATAAACCTTTGTTTAAAGCCTTTCCAGAGTTTGCTTTTTTGCAGTGTTAAAAATGGTGATGATGTTTTTACACTATTGCAAACGGTATTGATAAAAGTTTTTAATGTTTTTAAAATCCATGCAAATCCAAAAGCCAGAAACGACGGTAGAATGAAAATAAGCTTTAAAAGATTTATATGGAAAGGATTTTCTGACGAAAACGAAATCAGCTTTTTTGCATCATTATACAAATCGTCGCAGGTGTTGTCGCAAGCGGGAAGGTTGTTGGAATTATATCTGCATCTTTGCACAGACGATGCAAAAAACACATTTTTCAAAAGCTTTGGCCCAAGCTCGCAAAAAGCCTGAAGATGACCTTTGCCCCAACGGATGCGCTGACGAAGCGCTATGCGAAGTGAGGTGGGCTGTTCGTCATAGAACTCTGCTCTGTCGCAATAGGAAATGCGATAGCCTTCTACCACCTGATCGGCTGCAAAGGCTCTGTCTTCGGTGAATGACACATAGTGCCAACCGTCTTTTATTATCTCGCTTGCAAACATAAAACCCGTTCCCTGAATACGAGTGGCAAGGCCGAGTGCCGATCTGCCTCTGTGCTCATAGCGAATGGTGCGGATCCAGTGGATGCCATAGCTTGCAGCGATTGCATTGGAATCAAAATTTTTGGTGTTACGGTAGGAAGTGACGATTTTTTCACCACTGTCGAAGGCTTCGTTCATGCGGGAAATATAGTCTTTTTTGAGAAGATTGTCGGCATCGAAGATGAAGTATGCATCGAAGCTTTCGATGCCATAGTCGCGCTCAATGTTATCGACTAAAAACTCGAGGGCATAGCCTTTTGTGCGATGCTCTGAATCGGAGCGCTCATAGCACACTGCTCCGTGTGACCTTGCTATATCGGCAGTTTTGTCGGTGCAGTTGTCGGCAACGACAAAGACCGTTACAAGTTCAGACGGGTAATCCTGAGAATTGATACTGTCTAAAAGATTGCCTATAACTTTTTCTTCATTTCGCGCAGCAATCATTATGGCGTATTTGTGATTATGTCTGGCAGATGGGAATTTTTTGGTTATAAAAAATCCAATCACCGTATAGACCGGCACAAAAAAATACAAACATAAAGAAAGCTTTGCAAGAGAAGAGAAAACCTCTTTTAAAATATTTAATACGCCTATAAAATTCATACTACTGATGCACCTCAGTGTTTTGAAAAACATCATTTTACAATTTGTTACATACAACTGTAATTCTATCATCTATATAGATTTTTGTCAAATAATTAATAAAACGCAAAAATCCTGAAATGAGATTTTTGCGTTTTATTGTATTGCTTCTTTAAGGGAGGCTATTACCTTTTTTTCAATGCGCGATATTTGCACCTGTGATACACCTATTATATGTGAAACCTCCACTTGCGTTTTTCCTCTGAAATAGCGCAGGAGGATAATTTTTTTCTCTCTTTCGCCCAGGGTTCTGAGTGCTTCTTTGAGGGCAATTTTGTCTATTTCATCTTCGGGCGTGTCATTTGATCGGATGGTGTCGGCAAGATATATTTCACCCTTTTCATCGCCGCCGATTTTGCGCTCGAAATGGTCGCACGGTGCAGACGCTTCCATTGCCAGAGTAAGCTTTTCAACACTTACCCCGAGCCTGTGTGAAATTTCGCTGACTGTTGGTTCTCTGAAAAGCTCGCCCTCTAAGATGCTTCGCGTCTTGACTGCTTTTATCCAGAGCTCGCGAAGACTTCTTGAAACCTTAAGGCCTGCATTATCTCTTATGTAGCGCTTTATCTCGCCCATGATGAGCGGCACAGCATAGGTTGACAGCCTGAGACCAAGAGATATGTTGAAATTGCGTATCGCCTTTAAAAGTCCTATTGTGCCAACCTGCAACAGATCTTCATATTCATGTCCCGTATGGTTAAGACTGCGGGCACAGCTGTGAACAAGAGAGATGTTATCGTCGATGAGCTTTTTTTCTGCTGTTTTGTCACCGTTTTGGGCAAGACTTATGAGATTGTATATGTCGGTCATTATAAAAGCCTGCTTCTGATAATTTTTTTTAGTGTAACTTTGGTACCCACACCAGGGACAGAGCTTACCGAAACTGAATCCATGAAAGTTTCCATTACTGTGAATCCCATTCCCGAGCGTTCTGCCTCAGGACATGAGGTGTACATTGGCTCCATTGCTTTGGTAATGTCTTCTATACCTTTGCCGCTATCGCGGATTTCAACAATGAAAGTGTTGTCTTCTATGATGCAGTCCATGTTGACAATACCATCGGGCTTTGACGAGTAGCCATGAACTATCGAGTTTGTAACAGCCTCTGATACTGCTGTTTTGATATCGGTGAGTTCTTCGATGGTGGGATCGAGGGTGGAGATGAAAGAGGCACATATTACACGTGCAAGACTTTCATTTTCGGGTATTGATATAAAACTTGCTTTTACCGTATTGTGTTTTAACATTTTTTCCTCCTGAGGTTTAATTTAAAGCTTCTTCCAGACTTTTGTATATGTGGATTATTTTGGGTATGCCTGACATTTCGAGTATTCTTCCGAGGGTTTCGTTTGAAGATACTATTGCTATGGAGCCGCCAAGACTCATAACAAGCTTATAGCGGCCTATTATGACGCCTATAACAGAGCTATCCATAAAGGTGACACCCGTGAGATCGATTATGAGTTTTTTGTCGGGATAGGTCACAATTTTGCGATCGGCTTCGTTGCGGATTTGTATGGCATAACGATGATCAATTTCGCCATTGATGCTCATTATAAGAAAGTCTTTTTCATTTGAAAATTGCAGGTTCATTTATCTTATTCCTCCGTTTTTTGTTTGCTGTATATAAATTCAAGAAAACCCCCAACTTTCCTTTGTCGGGAAATTGGGGGTTTTGTCTTTTAATCTTCTTTATTCGACATATTGCCTCAGGGCGCCTGAAAGATAGAGTGAACCAAACACGAAAACAACACCGTCGTCGCCTGCAAGATGTCGTGCTTTTTGGTAGGCTTCGGTATAGCTTTCGATGTAGATGCAATCTTTGCCTTTTTTCTTTATTGCTTCAAGCATTTCATCGGATTGTGTTACCCTCTGTGATGGTACTTTTGTGAGAACTATGCTATCGCACCTGTCACATATGAGGTCTATGCTTTTTTGCCAGTCTTTTTCGCCAAGCATGGAAAACAGGAAGATTTTTTTCCTGTTTTGGAAATAGGTGTCAATGCTCTCTATAAGAGCCTCAATGCCATGGCTGTTGTGAGCACCGTCGAGTACAGTGAGAGGAGATGTGCCCAAAATTTCAAACCGGCACTTCCAAAAAGATGAGGAAAGCCCTTTTGAAATATCATCTTCGCCAAGTTCGAGCTTTGACATGAGGGCGTGGGCAGTTTCTATTGCTGTGATGGCATTGTCGACCTGATAGGTGCCGAGAAGAGAGAGGATATAGTGATTTCCTTTATAGGTAAACGATGTGCCCGAGAGCGAATATGACACATTTTGGGGGAAGGAGTCGGGAACAATGAGCTTTGCCGACATCTCTGCGCATCTTTTGGATATTACATTCTTACATTCATCATGCATTTTTGCACTTATGACAACAGTTGAGTTTTCTTTTATGGTGCATGCCTTTTCGAAAGCAATTTCAGAGAGGGTTTCGCCTAAAATCTGCGTGTGGTCATAGCCTATGGGAGTGATGACATTGACAAGAGGGGTGTCTATGACATTGGTAGAATCGAGTCTGCCACCGAGACCTGCTTCAAGCACTACCACATCGCATGCTTTTTCTTTGAAATATAAAAATGCCATGGCAGTGATAAATTCAAATTCTATGGGGTGTATGTCTTTTGACACTTCGATGACTCTACTAGTATATGATATGAGGTCATCATCGGAAATCATCTCATTGCCGATGCATATTCTTTCGCTGAAAAATTCAATATAAGGTGAGGTATAGTACCCCACCTTATATCCATGACTCATTAAAATATTTTTCATTATATTTGACACAGAGCCTTTGCCGTTGGTGCCCACAACATGAACAAACTTCATTTTCCTGTGGGGATTACCAAGCCTTTCGAGCATAAGGGTTATGTTGGAAAGACCACTCTTTTTGCCAAAACGTGACAGCGAATGAATATGATCTATTGCATCTTGTGCAGTGGAAATCATATTTTCACCTTATTTCAGTTTTTCAATGCTTGCTTTTACCTCGGAAAGCATCCTCGAATATTTTTCGCCTTTTGCCTTTTCTTCTTCAACAAGTTTGGCAGGTGCTTTTGCAACGAAGCTTTCGTTATTAAGCTTACCTTCAACACGTTTAATTTCGGCTTCTAAGGTTTTGAGTTCTTTTTCGAGACGTTCAAGTTCTTTTTCACGGTCTACGAGATCGTCGAGAGGAATGTAGATGGTAGCACCTTCCACAACAACGTTGACTGCATTTTCGGGCACACCTTCACTGCCCTCAATGATAACTGTTTCGGATGCAGATGCAAGCTTTTCAAAATAGACAGATGTACCTTCGAAAACTTTTGCATCTTCGGCACTGATGATGAGTTTTGCCTTACGGGAAGGAACAACATTCATCTGTGCACGGATGTTACGGACACTTCTGATAGCATCCATTATGATGTGCATTCTCTTTTCCTCGTCGTCGAAGCAGAGAGAAGAATCGAACTGGGGCCATTTTGAAATCATGATGCTTTCTTCGCCTGTGGGAAGAGAAGAGAAAATCTCTTCGGTGATGAATGGCATGAAGGGATGGAGAAGCTTGAGCGCTCCGATGAGAACGAAGCTGAGCACACTCTGGCATGCTTTATCGGCACCGTCTTTCTCGTAAAGACGGGGTTTTACAAGCTCGATGTACCAGTCGCAGTAGTTATCCCAGATGAAGTCATAGAGCTTGGAAACAGCAATACCAAGTTCGAAATTATTGAGATTTTCGGTGACTTCGCCTACAAGCTTATTGTAAGCTGAAAGAATCCATTTATCTTCAAGTTTAAGTTCATCTGCATCGGGGAGCTTAATTTCGTCAATTGTGAGATTCATCATAAGGAAGCGGGATGCATTCCAGATTTTGTTTGCAAAGTTACGACTTGCCTCTACCCTTTCGATGTAAAAACGCATGTCGTTGCCGGGTGAGTTGCCTGTTGCAAGGGTAAATCTGAGAGCATCGGCACCGTACTGTGAAACAATTTCCAAAGGATCGATACCATTGCCGAGAGATTTACTCATTTTTCTGCCCTGACTGTCGCGAACAAGACCGTGGATGAAGACTTTGTCGAATGGTACCTCGCCTGTGTGCTCAAGACCTGAGAACATCATTCTCATTACCCAGAAGGGAATGATGTCGTAGCCTGTAACAAGCACGGATGTGGGATAGAAATATTCGAGCTCGGGTGTTTTCTCGGGCCAGCCAAGTGTGGAGAATGGCCAGAGTGCTGAGCTGAACCAAGTGTCGAGTGTGTCGGGATCCTGACGCATGGGTTTGCCGCATTTGGGACAAACTGCACTATCTTCTTTGGTGACAACCATTTCACCACAATCGTCGCAATAGAATGCAGGGATGCGATGTCCCCACCAAAGCTGACGGGAAATGCACCAGTCACGGATGTTTTCGAGCCAATGGAAATATATTTTTTCAAAGTGTTCGGGGATGAACTCTGTTTCGTCATTTTTAACTGCATCGATAGCAGGTTTTGCAAGAGGTTCCATTTTAACGAACCACTGTTTTGAAATGATGGGTTCAACAGTTGTGCCACAGCGGTAGCACTCGCCGACATTGTGGGCATGGTCTTCGACTTTTACAAGAAGTCCCTGTTCTTTCAGGTCTTCTACCATTTGTTTTCTGCATTCGTAACGGTCGAGACCTTCGTATTTGCCGGCATATGCATTCATGGTGGCATCGTCGTTCATAACCTTAATCTGCTCAAGGTTGTGGCGAAGACCAACCTCAAAGTCGTTGGGATCATGGGCAGGAGTGATTTTTACACAGCCTGTACCGAATTCCTTGTCGACATATTCGTCGGCAATTACGGGAATTTCTCTGCCTACTAAAGGAAGAATGAGGGTTTTGCCGATGAGTGAAGAATATCTTTCGTCTTCGGGGTTTACTGCAACTGCAGTGTCACCGAAAAGTGTTTCGGGACGGGTGGTTGCTATAACAACGAATTCGTCGCTGTTTTTTACATTGTATTTGATATGCCAGAAATGACCGGGCTGTTCAGCATGGTCAACCTCTGCATCGGAAAGTGCAGTGATGCAGTGAGGACACCAGTTTATAATGCGGCTGCCCTGATATATAAGACCTTTATTATAGAGATTGACAAAAACTTCTTTAACTGCTTTGGAACAGCCCTCGTCCATTGTGAAGCGTTCTCTGTCCCAGTCGCAGGAGCATCCGATTTTTTTGAGCTGATTGATGATGCGGCTACCGTATTTTTCCTTCCACTGCCATACTCTCTCGAGGAATTTTTCTCTTCCGAGATCATAGCGGGTGAGACCTTCGTTTACACGGAGTTCTTCTTCAACCTTAATCTGAGTGGCTATGCCTGCATGGTCGGTGCCCGGTACCCAGAGAGCACTGTAACCCTGCATTCTCTTGTAGCGAATGAGGATATCCTGCAGAGTTTCGTCGAGGGCATGTCCCATATGAAGCTGACCTGTAACGTTTGGTGGAGGGATAACTATGGTGAAAGGTTTTTTGTTTTTATCTATTTCGGCATGGAAATAACCTTTGTTAACCCAGCCTTCGTATATTCTGTCTTCTACTTCGGATGGATTGTAGGTTTTTGCCAGTTCCTTTTTTGTGTTCATCAGAAATTTCTCCTTTAGCTTAAAATCGTGATTATAGCTGCAACAAGAACAATTGCATAACCTATGAGTTTTACATATACTATGTCGGCGTCATTTGGCTCCCTTTTGCCTTGAAGTATTTTTGAAGCTATTTTTTTGGAACCGTATGACAGGATGGCTCCAACTATAAGAAGCAATATGGTTAAAACTTTCATAAGCATTTCTCCTGTGTGGATCAGCTATTGCGTGTGGAGCGCGAAAGATCGCCTACGAGATTGTAGTCTTTGTCAGATATGGTTTTTACCATACTGAGGCCTTCGTTGATGTCGAGATCTGCAAGCTTTCCTTCTTTTACAACTACAACTCTGTTTGTTTTACCTTCGCAAAGAAGGTCGATTGCCTTCATGCCCATTTGTGCAGCAGTTACCCTGTCTCTTATGGTTGGGCTGCCGCCACGCTGAATATGGCCAAGGACTGTGGCTCTTGTTTCAACACCGGTGCATTCTTCTATCATTTCGGCAAGTTCCTGAGAGCCGCCTACACCTTCGGCTATGATGATGATGTGGTGTTTTTTGCCGACTGCCTGTCCAAGCTTTATGTCTTCAACGATTCTGTTTACAAGCTGTACTCTGGGACATTCTTTGTCTCTTTCGGGGATGAGAACCATTTCGGCACCTGTTGCCAGTGCAACTTCTATTGCAATGAAGCCTGCATTTCTGCCCATAACCTCGATGAGAGAGCATCTCTGATGGCTTGTGGCAGTATCTCTTACCTTATCGACTGCTTCCATAGCAGTGTTCATGGCAGTGTCGAAACCTATTGTGTATTCGGTGCAGGAGATGTCATTGTCTATTGTTCCGGGGATGCCGATTGTACGGATGCCTTTTTCGGAAAGCTTCTGAGCACCTCTGAAAGAACCGTCACCACCGATTACGATGAGTGCATCGAGACCATATCCTTTGGCAATGTTTGCTGCCTTTTCTATGCCGGCCGGTGTGGCAAACTCCTTGCTTCTGGCTGTCTGGAGCACTGTACCTCCTCTTTGAATAAGATCGGATACATCTGACGCGTTAAGCTCTTTAAATTCGCCGCGTAAAAGGCCATGATATCCTCTTTCTACTCCAACCATTTCAAAACCTTTGCTGAGTCCGTATCTTACGACTGCACGGATGGCTGCATTCATGCCGGGGGCATCGCCACCACTGGTAAGCACACCTACTTTTTTGATGTCCACAATTGTTTCCTCCTGACTTATATGAAAAGTATCTTATCTATAATATTTACAAAATTTCCTATTCTATATAATATATACTATTTTTGCCAAAAAATCAAGAGCGAACAGGATTTTTGTCCAAAGCTACAAATTATGAAAAAAGCGGGGCTATTTTATATAAATATTTTCCTCACCTATATGCTCACAAAGGGTGTTTATGAGAATGTCGGTTATTGACACACCATGTGATGAATCGGAGCGAAGGACAGCATTTGTATCGGCTATGCGAACACACAATGTGCTCTCGCCTTTGAAATCTGAGAACAAAGGTTTTAATCTGGCAAATTCAGCTTCATCTTTTACACGGATGTACAAGGTCTTTGACGGGGGGATTTGCATTGTGGGAAGAGGAGTAACCGTATTGAGCACAAGTTCTGTTTCCTTTTCGTCTTCTCCCCATGTAACACTTGCACTGATGCATACGGGTGAACCTTCCTGAATATATGCCTGATACCTCGCCATTGTATTTTCAAAAGCTACAAGGTTGAGTGAACCACTGAAGTCGGAAAATGACATCGTTGTGAGGGTTTTGCCCATTTTTGTGCGTCTTGTCTGTATGCCTGAAATTCGTCCGCAGATTGTTACGATGCGATCGGCATAGTCGGGGTTTTCACAAAGCTCGGAGACGGTGGTGTCACTTATGGCACGGATTTTGAGTTTGTAGGCATCGAGAGGATGACCTGAAAAATACATGCCTGAATATTCATATTCAAAGGAAAGCTTGTCCATGGTGCTGAAATCTTCGTGGTCGGTGTTTAAGAGGTTTTCTTCATATGGCTCTTCATCCAATGACGAAAACCAGTCGAGCTGACCTGTGGATGCAATACGGCTGTGGCTTATGTGCTTGTCGATGAGTCGTTCACTGTTGAAGATAAGGACACGACGATTGGGATAGAGACTGTCGAATACGCCACATTTTATGAGGATTTCAACACTGCGTCTGTTGATATCATATGATGAC
Organism: Clostridia bacterium; assembly: GCA_045586905.1. GTDB lineage: Bacteria > Bacillota > Clostridia > UMGS1810 > UMGS1810 > RGIG1828. Next base: position 21,712 of record JAZNBF010000107.1, on the reverse strand, counting down.
ATTCTCTTTATAAAATCTTCGAAAGAGGAAAAAGCTCCGTTTTTATTTCTCTCTGTGACAATCTGCTCGGGGAATCTCTCGCCGACATTTTTGAGCCAGCAAAGACCTACCCTGACATTCTGCCCGTCGGGAGTAAAGTGGGTGAAGCTTTTGTTGATGTCGGGCGGGAGAAGCTTTATGCCATATTTTGCAAAGGATGCAAGGTACTTTACTGCTTTGTTGACATAGCCTGCATAGCTCTGAAGCACTGCTGCAAGATAGCATGTGGGATAGTGTGCCTTCAGATAAGCTGTGCGATATGCAACAAGAGCATAGCAGGCGGCATGGGACTTGTTGAAAGCATAGTTGGCAAAATCGGTGAGTGAGTCGAAAATTGCATTGGCAGTGTTTTCATCTACACCCCTTCTTACTGCACCTTCCACTATTACCTCACCATTTTCCGAAAGACCGTTTATGAAAATGTCTCTTTCTCTTTGCATTTCTTTCTGTTTCTTTTTTGCCATAGCGCGTCTTACAAGGTCTGCCCTGCCGAGTGAGTAGCCGGCAAGAGAGCGGACTATTTTCATAACCTGTTCCTGATATATGGTTACGCCATAGGTGGACTCAAGAATCGGTTTTAAAAGCGGATGGGCATAGGAAATGTTTTCGGGATTTTTGACGTTTTCCAAAAATGTGGGTATCTGTTCCATGGGGCCCGGACGATAGATGGAGGTTGTGGTTATGATGTCTTCAAACTTTGTTGGTTTAAACCGTCGCAAAAAGGTTTGAAGGCCCGGATTTTCGAGCTGAAAGACTGCATCGGTGTCGCCTGATGAGATAAGCTCAAAGGTCTTGGCATCATCGAGGGGGATTGCATCTATATTGAGGTTTTCTCCAAATTGATTTTTTATGAGATTGACGGTGTCGTCTATAATGGTGAGATTGCGTATGCCAAGAAAATCCATTTTTAGAAGACCGATTTTCTCGAGCGATGCCATGGGATATTGAGTCAGAAGTCCGGTGTCGCAACTCTGAAGAGGCACATAGCGGGTGAGCTCATCATCCCCTATTACAACTCCTGCCGCATGAGTGGAAGCATTGCGGGGGAAGCCTTCGAGCTTCTGGGCAATGTCGAGAAGCTGTTTTATTTCGGGATCGGTGCGATACATCTGCATGAGCTCACGAGATGCCTCTATGGCATCTTTGAGCTTTATGTGTAAGACATTGGGAACAGCTTTGGAAACCCTGTTTGTGGTTGCGAGACTAACGCCAAGTACTCTGCCGACATCTTTGATGGCGGCTCTTGCGGCAAGGGTGCCAAAGGTTATGATTTGAGCAACTCTGCTCTCACCGTATTTTTTGGCAACATAGGTGCGCACTTCATCGCGGCGGCGATAGCAGAAGTCGATGTCTATATCGGGCATGGAAACCCTTTCGGGATTGAGGAAGCGCTCGAAAAGAAGATTGTATTCTATGGGATCTACCTGAGTTATGTCGAGGCAATAGGCACAAAGGCTTCCTGCGGCAGAGCCTCTGCCGGGGCCTACGGATATACCGTTTTTTCTGGAATAGTCAATGAAATCGTGAACTATGAGAAAATAGTCGGTATAGCCCATTTTATTTATGATATTAAGTTCGTAGTCAAGTCTTTGTGTAAGCTCGGGGGTGATTTCTTTATACTTTTTATTCATGCCATCGAGGCACAGCTTATGAAGATAGTCCTCGTGTGAGAGAGGAGAATCGATGCTGATTGACGGAAGATGAAGAGTGTTTGTGTCTAAAGTGAGATTGCACATGTCGGCAATTTTTTTGGTGTTGGTAAGTGCCTCGGGGCAATCGGCAAAAAGGGATTGCATCTCCTCTGCACTTTTTAAATAATACTCCTCGCCTTCCATTTTCATGCGATCGGTATCGGAGAGCTTTTTGCCTGTCTGAATGCACACTAAAACATCCTGCAAAAGTGCATCTTCGGAAGAAACATAGTGGACATCGTTTGTTGCAACAAGCTCTATGCCGGTTTGGGCGGAAATCTCGACAAGAGCCTTTCGGACTTCGTCTTCCTCGGGGATACCGTGGTTTTGTATTTCCAAAAAGAAGTTGTCTTTACCGAAAATTTCAGCATATTCATTTGCTTTGGAAAGTGCGGCATCGTAGCCATGCTGAAGAAAAGAGGTGGGCACATCACCACGAAGGCAGGCACTGAGGGCAATAAGGCCTTCGCTATGTTTCTTTAAAAGCTCCATATCGACGCGTGGTCTGTAATAGAACCCGTCAACCTGCGCTTTGGTTACAAGAGCCATGAGATTACGATAGCCCGTTTCATTTTTGCATAACAAAACAAGATGCCCATAGCGCTTATCAAGCGAAGCATCTTTGTCGGTATGTCTGCGGGATGCAGTGTAGACCTCGCAACCTATTATCGGCTTTATGCCGCGTGAAAGTGCTGCCTCGTAGAATTCGACAACACCATACATCACACCATGGTCGGTTATTGCCACCTCTTTCATGCCAAGCTTTGCCGCCTTGTCTAAAAGCACATTTATATCGGCAGCTCCGTCGAGGAGGCTATACTGGGTGTGAAGATGAAGATGAACAAAGTTGTGCATAGCTTTGCTCCTTTACCTGAAACCATATGAGTCATGCTCAATATGGCAAAAATCACTGATATTTGTCGGCTTCTTCGCAGAGCTTGCGCAGACGGTGATTAACTCCCGATTTGCCAAGGGGAGGCGTCATCATTTCGCCAAGTTCTTTGAGACCGAGTTCTTTATTTTCGAGTCTTAGTCTTGCAACTTCCTGAAGCTGCTCGCTGAGTTCTTCGAGCTTGCCCAGACGAGAAAGCTTTTCGATAGCACTTACCTGTCTGAATGCAGCATCTATAACCTTTGTCAGATTTGCATTATCACAATTCATTTTGCGGTTGATGGAATTTCTCATATCTTTCATAATCTTTATGTTGTGATATTCCATTACGCTGTTGTAGGCACCTATAAGCGTCAGGATGTCGGCAATGTCGGAGGTGTTTTTGAAATAAATCACATAGTTTGATTTGCGCAGAGCTGTTTTGACAGTAAAGCCAAATTCTGCAAGCAGTTTTACCATGTCGTCACAAAGTCTTTTGTGACCTGTAACAAATTCGAGATGGCAGTTTTTGTTGGGATCGACAACCGAGCCCGATGCCAGAAAAGCACCCTTTATGAACTCCTTTTTTTCTGATGTGTCGGACACATAGGTGTGACTTATAAAATAGCTTGTGAAACCGGAAATATCTTCATTTCGTTTGAGAAGTCCTGTTGTGTGAAAAATGTCATTGATTTCGAGTTCGGAATCAACAGTGACATAGTAGACAATTGTTTTGGGGCCGCGAAAAACACGAAGCTGAGCTTTGATTTCGCAATCATTTTTTAAAAGTTTATAGAGTGTGCGGGCAATCTTGGGATTTTCGGTGGAAAATTTAAGCCGGCAACCGTCTTTGGAAGAGGAAAGGTGCGTACCAAAACAAAGCATACCAAGAAGTCTTGCTATGCGCTGTCTTTTGGTCATTTCGGTCTGACACATGATTTCGGACTTTACATCTGATGAAAAAGACATGACTTTCATTTCCGTTCTTAAAATTTATTAAATGGCAATGTTTTTGCCGATTATTTTCACTTCGGGTTCAAGCTCATAGCCAAATTTTTCTTTGACAGTTATCTTTATGTGCTCCATAAGAGCAACAACATCTTTGAAGCTTGCATTGCCTCTGTTAATTACAAAACCACAGTGCTTTTCGGAAACCTGAGCATCACCTATGGCATAGCCGCGAAGACCTGCATCGTCGATGAGTTTGGCAGCAAAGGCGCCTTCGGGCCTTTTGAAAGTGCTGCCCGCACTCGGATATTCGAGAGGCTGTTTTTCGCGTCGCTTTTCAGACAGCGTGCGCATTGTTTCCCTTATGGAAGCTTCGTCACCACTCTCGAGAGACAAAGTGGAAGAAAGAATTATCTCGCCATCTTTAAAACGGCTCTTTCGGTAGCAAAACATGTGCTCTTCGCCGTTTGCAGTGCAGATATTACCGTTTTGGTCAATGTAGGTGGTGGAAAGCACACAATCTTTCATCTCGCCGCCATAGGCACCTGCATTCATTACTATTGCTCCGCCAAGTGTGCCCGGAATGCCCGATGCAAACTCAAGACCGGTGAGACCTTTGGATGCTGCAAAAGATGAAAGGCGCGAGAGCAAAATGCCTGAATCGGCAGTGATGGTGTTACCGTTTGAAACAACAGATGAAAAATCTTTGCCAATGCAGATTACTGCGCCCTCAATGCCATCATCTGAAACGAGGAGATTGGATCCGTTGCCGATGATAGTGGTTTTGACTTTGTTATCTTTTAAAAGAGAGACAGCCGAAACTATCTCATCTTTGGTTTTTGCAGAAATAAAAATGTCGGCATTGCCGCCAATGTGGAACGAGGTGTGATTTTTCATTGGCTCGTCGGTGAGAACATCTATGCCGCAGATTTCTTTTTTCAGAAGGTCAGATATGTGATTTGTGTTTATGTTGTTCACATCCTTTAATTATTCACTTCTGGCTACCCAGGAAGGCTGCGCCAATGATGCCTGCATCATTGCCGAGAGTTGCAATGACAATCTCGGTGGCAGGAACGAGGCCCGAACCGTAGGTGCGTGGAGCTACATATTCTCTGAGGGGAAGGAGAAGGTTGTCGCCCTGATTGCAGATGCCGCCACCAATAGCAACTATCTGAGGCTGGAATATGTTTATTATATCTATGATGCCTTCGCCGAGATATCTGATGTAGCTGTCGACCAGTGATTTTCCTGTCTCGTCACCTGCTTTGGCTGCATCAAAAGCAATGATACCGTTTGCTTTGCCTCCGTTTTCGGCAATCATAGATGCAACAAGGGATGACGGATTGTCTTTGGCAGCACGCTCTGTGTTGCGGATAAGGGCAGTGGCAGATGCATATGCCTCCCAGCAGCCTTTTCTGCCGCATGAACATGGCTCATCACCAAAACGGAGATTGATATGCCCTATTTCTCCGCCGATGCCATTGAAGCCTGTGTAGAGCTTTTTGTTGATTATTATTCCTCCGCCTATGCCGGTGCCTAAAGTGACAGCCACAAAATCGGACACGCCTTTATCTTTCCAGAGCGAGTATTCGCCAAGTGCTGCACAGTTGGCATCGTTGCCAAGGTAGGTTGGCAAGTCAATATATTTGCGGAATTCTTCGCATATGGGAGCGTTTTTCATATAGAGATTGTTGCAATAATAGGCAACACCGTTTTTGTCGTCAGCAGCGCCGGGGATGCCCATGCCAACTGATTTGATATCGGAAACGGACAGACCGGCAGAAGCGATTGTTTCGAGTGACAAATCTGCCATAGCTTTAGTCACAGCCTCATAGCCTTTTAGGTTTTTGGAAGAAATGCGTTTCTTTTCGATTATCTTTCCGTCTTCTGTCACAACACCTATTTTTATGCCTGTGCCACCAATGTCGATACCCAAATAATACACTTTGTTATTCCTCCCGGTTGTTATTGTCTTGTTCCATCTTAATGTTCATTTCGGACATCACGCGATTGTTGAGAGCTTCTGCGGCATTGTAGCCCATTTTTCTCTGACGGTTGTTCATTGCCGCAACCTCTATTACAACTGCAAGGTTTCTGCCGGGTTTTACCGGCACTGTTATTGAGGGGATTTTGATGCCTAAAATGTCGGTATATTCTGTGGTGAGACCAAGACGGTCGTATTGCTTTTTATCTTTCCAGAGTTCGAGATTTATAATACAGTCTATTTTTTCGACATCTTTTACAGAGCCGATACCAAAAAGCATTTTGACATCGACTATGCCTATGCCTCTGAGCTCGACAAAATGACGGATGACATCAGGTGCAGAGCCGAGAAGGGAAATGTCGGACACTCTTTTTATCTCAACTGCATCGTCGGCTACAAGACGGTGGCCACGCTTAACAAGCTCGATTGCCGCCTCGCTCTTACCCACTCCGCTGTCGCCTAAAAGGAGTATGCCTTCGCCATAGACTTCGACAAGAACACCGTGCATGGTGATGCGGGGAGCAAGCTCGACATTGAGAAATGCTATGAGTGCACTTGTGAAACGGGAAGTGGTGTGTGATGTGCGCAGCACCGGAATGTTATAGGCTTCTGAGAGCTCTGTCATTTCGGGATAGACATCCATGCCCCGTGTTACAATCATGCATGGGATATCCTTTTCGAAAAGCTTTTCAAGGGAAGAGTATCTCTCCTCCGGTGTCATCTTTTCGAGGTATGAAAATTCCACCTGCCCGATAACCTGAATGCGATCGTTATAGAAATAGTCAAAAAAACCTGTTATCTGCAAGCCGGGACGATTGATTTCGTTGGTTACGATTTTTATTTTTTCATAATTTTCCCCGGCGCAAACGATTTCGAGATTAAATTCTTTAATGATTTTACCAAGGTCAACACTGAATGCATGTTCTTCCATAATGCACCTCCACAATATAATCAGTATTATTATACACTATTTTTATATAAATTCAAATAGTTTTACAAAAAAATTGCGCAATTTTAATAAAAACTGACAGTTTTTCCGTTTTTTAAAAAAATTTTCAAAAAACACTTGCAATCGCACGTATTATCTGCTATAATATCCTATGTTTTATGAATGGGCTTATGACCTATGGGCTATAATAGGAGGTGCTTATAAATGGCTAAATGCGCAATATGCGGTAAAGGTGTGGCTTTTGGTATTAAAGTCAGCCACTCACACAGAAGATCAAACAGAACTTGGAAAGCTAACGTAAGAAGTGTTAAAGCTCTTGTTGATGGTACACCAAAGAGAATTAATGTTTGCACAAGCTGCCTTCGTTCTAACAAGGTTACCAGAGCTATCTGAGTGCCTTCAAAAATATTCGTCCGCGAGATTTGACGGACGAAATATATTTTGTTTATATCTTTAAATTTAAAGAGAGCAGAACAAATTGTTCTGCTCTCTTTTGCTTTGTTTATTTATCTTTTGATTTTGGCTTTTGTGACTGTTCTTCAAATTCTTTGTATTTGATATCGTCACGAATGAGACGATATACTGCTGCCACAACCGGTACACCAATAAGCATACCAAATATGCCCATAACGCCTCCGCCGATTGTGATGCCGGCTAAAACCCATACAGCCGGAAGACCTATTGATTTGCCGACAACTTTGGGATATATGAGGTTACCCTCTATTTGCTGAAGCACTATGATGAAAACAATGAAAAGAAGTGCCTGAAGAGGCGAAACAGTGAGAATCATGATGGCACCGACAATGGCACCAATGTAGGCACCTGCAATTGGAACAAGTGCTGTAAAACCAATGAAAGCACTTATCATCTGTGCATACGGGAAACGGAATATCAGCATGCCGATGGTACACAAAATCCACAATATTACTGCTTCAACACACTGTCCTACTATGAATTTGTGGAAGCTGTCATTTAAAACTCTGAACACATATATTATTTTATTTTCAAATTTTGAGAAGTAAGTATGAGTAAGTCTGCGTGCCTGGTTGAAAAGAGTGTTTTTGGCAAGCATGAAATAAATGGCAAAAATCACACTCAAAAGTACAGTTATAATAAATGAAGTTATGGAGGAAAGAGCAGAAAAAATTGCTTCTGCCGCAGTGCTTACTCCTGTGGCAACAAACTGAGCCACCTTTGACACAAGGTCTTGCCAGTTGACAGATTCAAGGCTTAAGGCAACATCTTTGGGAATAATGCTTGCTATGAAATCGTTGTCTAAAACTGATTTCACAAACGGGGGAATTTGTGACAGTATGAATTCGATACAGCTTATGAGCTCGGGAATTATGAGCATGACAACTGCTGCAATTATTGCAAAAAAGCTGACTGTTGCCAGAATAACGCAAACAGGTATGCGACTTTTCTGAACAATTGGTTTATGAGCGAATTTAACAAAATAGTGACGCTCATAGAAAGACATGAGAATATTTAAAACATATGCAATCGAAAATCCGACAAGTATCGGACTGAGCGATTTTAAAAAGATTGCCACAGCACCTATGACAGGCTTCCAGAAATATATACAGATGTACAAAATAAAAAGTGTGATTGCAAGCCTGATGCAACCTTTCCATTCAAGCTTCATTTTGAAATTCCCCTTTCGCTTTATGTTATAAAATCAGCAACGATTTAGATGTCATAATTTTTTAATGAATTGAATTGTCTTTACAATGCACGAAGTGCCATTCATGAGCCTCAAGGCTCAATTCACGCCAAAGGCAATTCATTGAGTATGCTTTGCAAACTCATTATAACACAAAAAGTACATGTTTTCAAGGCGAACAGAAAAAGTTAACAAAAATTTATTAATATGATATGCTCTGCATTTTCGCTCCCCTTGCCTCATATATATTAGCAAGTAATGTTTTGAGGTGAGATTTGTGAAGGATTATATTGTCCACAGAGCAATGGATATTGCAGGCTACATGCTTGAAACAAAATGCACCGTGAGGGGCGCGGCAACAAGATTTGGAGTGTCGAAATCGACGGTGCACAAAGACATAAGCGAAAGGCTTAAAAATATAAGTCCGACTGCATATGGAGAAGTAAAAAAGCTTCTGGAGACAAACAAGCAGGAAAGACATATAAGAGGCGGGAATGCAACAAGGATTAAGTATATGAAAAAAGCGGAATAATCTATCACAAATAAGCTGTTGATTTTTTTATCTTTTGGTGATATAATCGATGCAAAGATTATTATCACGGAGGTAATGATAATGAAAGCTATTATTCTCGCAGCAGGATATGCAACAAGACTTTATCCGCTGACTTTAAATCAGCCAAAGGCTCTCCTGCCTATCGCCGACAAACCTATAATTGACTACATCGTGGATGAAATAGAGGAAATTGAAAAGGTTGATGAACTTATTGTTATCAGCAACGAAAAATTCTATCCTCATTTTTCGCAGTGGGCAGAGGGCAGAAAGCTGAGATTCCCCATCACTGTGCTCAATGACAATACAACCGATGACACAAACAAGCTCGGTGCTGTGGGCGACATGCAGTTTGCCATAGACACTTTGAAAATCGATGACGAAATTCTCGTTATGGCAGGCGACAACATCTTTACATTTAAGCTTAAAGATTTCTACAATGAATATGTGAGCAAAAATTCTGACATGATTCTCGTAAAAGAAATCAACGAAGTGGAAGAACTCAGAAGAATGGCAAATGTCATTACCGATGACAGTGGCAAAGTGCTTGACATGGAAGAAAAGCCACAAAATCCGAAGAGCAACATTGCTGCATTTGCTTCTTACATATATAAAAAGGACACTGTTAAGCTCATTAAAAAATATCTTGATGAGGGCAACAATCCCGATGCTCCCGGATTTTTCCCGAGCTGGCTTCATAAACACAAAGATGTGTATGCCTACAAGTTTGAGGGCGAGTGCTACGACATAGGCACACCGAAATCGTATAAAGAAGTAAATGAAATTTTCAGTGCAAAATAAAACATTTAAAATCCGGATGTGATGTCATCCGGATTTTTTGTGCATGTAAAAAGGGAGAAACCGTTTCGTTTCTCCCTTTAAAATTTAATGCTTTATTATTTTGCTTTTTTAGCTTTGAAAAGCACCCAGAACTGACCTGAAAGAAAGACTGATGAATAAGCACCACATACAACACCAACAATGAGAGGCAGCATAAACTGTCTGATAGATGTAACACCTAAAATGTAGAGACAAGCAAGTGTGATAAGGGTGGTTACACTTGTGTTGATGGAACGGGAAAGTGTCTGCCAGATACTCTTGTTTACAACATTTTCGAAGCTTTCTTTTCTTAAAAGGCGGCTGTTTTCTCTTATGCGGTCAAACACAACGATGGTTGCATTGATTGAATAACCTAAAACGGTGAGAATGGCTGCTATAAATGTGGTGTTTATAGGAAGCTGGAAAATAGCATACACCGAGAAAATAATGAGCATGTCATGGCAAAGTGCAAGGATTGCAGAGATACCTGACAAAAGCTCAAATCTGAACCAGATGTAGATGAGCATGAGGATAACAACAACAATAACTGCTTTTACAACAGTTGCCATCATTTCTTTGCCGACAGTAGCACTTACGGAATCTCTTGAAATGATTTCGGAATCGGGGAAAGCTTCTGATACAGCAGCCTGAACCTGCTCGTATTTTTCCTGAGGGATTGGGGTTGTCTTTATCAGAGCGCTCTGAGGACCTGTGCTTTGAACGGAAGAAACCGTAACACCATCAATAGGATTGATTGCATCTCTTATAGCATTTTCATTGAAATCTTCACCAAGGTTAATTTCCATGGCTGTACCGCCTGTGAAATCGATATCGGCATTGAAACCGCCGAAAGCGATGAAGCAAATTAAACCAACAAGGATTATTACAGCAGGTATGGCAAAGAAGATTTTTCTTTTTTCTATAATGTTAAACATATTCTAATACCCTCCTCTTATGCACTGACAGCTTTTTTGTTTTTGATGCCGAAACCAACAACCTGACGGAGAAGGAATCTTGTAACAAAAACTGCTGTAAACATGCTCACAATTGTACCGATGAACAAGGTTTTTGCAAAGCCGATGATGGTGCCGGAACCAAAATACCAGAGTGCAATTGCAGCAATGATTGTGGTTACATTGGCATCGATGATGGCTGAGAAAGCACGGTTGAAACCTGAATCAACAGCTACGCGGAGAGATTTGCCTGTTTTGCGTTCTTCTTTGATTCTTTCGAATATGATTACATTGGCATCGACAGCAGTACCGATGGTGAGGATGACACCTGCAATACCGGGAAGTGTGAGCTGAATACCAAAGCCATGGATGATGAGAGCTACAATTGCCACATAGCCAATGAGGGCAATGTCGGCAACAAGACCATTGAGTCTGTATATAACAATCATAAAGATCATAACGAGAAGAAGGCCAATGCCACATGCCATGAGGCTCTTGTTGAGAGCATCGTCACCAAGCTGTGCACCTACGCTGCTCTGGCTGATAGGTTCGAGAGCAAAGGGAAGTGTACCTGATTTGATCTGATTTGCCAAAAGAGTTGCAGTGTCGGAATCGAAATTACCTTCGATTACGCATGTTTCACTATTGATTGCTTCATCTACACTGGGGCTTGAAACGAGAACATTGTCAACATAGATAGAGAGCTGCTGACCTACAAGTCTGCCTGTTGCCTCGGCAAAAAGAGCCTGACCTTCGCTTGTGAACTGAAGCTGAACCATGATTTTTCCGTCCTGAGAAACAGGCTGAGCTTCTTTAACGTGGGTACCGTTTATAACCTCTGTGCCATTTGGATCTTTGAAAGAAAGACTTGCCATTGCACCAAGGTATGCGATAGCTTCGTTGGGGTCGGTAACTGCAGGGATTTCAACACGAAGTCTTCTCTGTTCGTCACTGGTTTGCTCGGACACTGTGGCTTCGTTGAGGCCATTGGCATCGAGACGAAGACGAAGTGCTGCAACCGACGCGTTGATCTGTTCTTCTGTAACGGAAGAAATGTCGTCAACCTTGGGTTCAAAAACTATAACTGAACCACCTGCAAGGTCGAAACCTTTTTCTATACCGTAATCTTCGTCAAACGAAGCAGGTATATAATAACCAAAGAGTTGAATACCGAATGCTGCTACATATGCCAAAATAGCAATAATTACACAAACGGCTGAAAATTTTACTATGCTTTTTGCTTTCATTAGTAGTCCTCCTTAAGATTTATAATTATGTATGTTTTGTGCTTTTTATCAAATAAGCATTCTGAGTGTTTTTGTGGGATGTATATATTTTTCTTTCAGGGAAACCAGAAGTATCAGAAAAAGTAAAAACACTATGCTGACTACACAGCAACACATCGTGATGGTGTCGAGTTCCTGCCTTAAAAGCGCTTCGAAAGTGGTGTCGCGGGAATAAAACATTTTTTCACAAAGCGCAGACAGGGATGAGGCAGAATTGGAAGATTCACCTTCCGAGATGGGATTGAACACTTCGAAGAGAGGCTCTGTCTGAAAAACATTTGAAAGGCTGATGATGCATAAAACAGCCACAAACACAGCTATTGTTTTGAAAAATGCATTGCTTGGTGCAAATTTCATCAGACATTCTCCTCTCTTTGTTACTTATGTGACATGTTTACTCCGATTATGCCGCCTGCCATGCCTGAGATGATGCCGAAAATCAGCATGTACAGATTGGGCAGGGTGAATATGAGAGTACCATATGATGCCGCACCCAAAAGAATTATAAAACAGATGTTGAGCGCGCCGACAATTGCACCTGCAATCCAGCCCTGACCGGTCAGATTACGTGCAGTGAGAAACGACGACAGAAATGCTCCGAAAAATGTTATTACTCTTACAGACGGAGCGCATATTGCCTCGGGAACATCGGTGTAGACAACCAATGCCGAAACAATTGCTATGAGTGCGACGGAAATGATGTAAGAAATAAAAATAAATTTGATTCCCTTAAAAAGTGAAAAAGAACTGACAGCTGAATTTTGCTGTGACACAATAAATCCCTCCGAATATTTTTTGTTTAATAAATATTCGGAGGTATTTGTTATTATGCAGATTATTCTTCTGTTTCGGGTTCTTCAACAGCCTGAGCAGCATTTTCATCACCGGGTTTGGTTACCTCGGAGATTGCCCAACGGGTGATTTTGAGTGTTGAGGGCTCTGAAGGCTTACCTGTTTCGATGATGAGGTTATCGCCTTTTATGGAAATGATTTTACCATGAATGCCGCCGATGGTGAGGATTTTGTCACCAACGATGAGCTGAGAAAGCATTTCCTGTTTTAATTTTTCTTTTTTCTTCTGAGGTCTTATCATAAGGAAATACATAACACCTAAGATAATGATGAAAGGAAGAAATGCACTGATCATAGAGCCGGCAGACTGAGGCTGCTGTGCGGCAGCGGGAGCAGCATATGCTGTGAGTTCAAAAAAGTTCATTTGAGTACCTCCAAAGTTAATAATATAATGTTATAATTATACACTACAAGAGGGAAAAATGCAATATGTTTTTATACTCTTTTGGAATATATTTCTATTTTTTCCTCTTTGAATTGTTTGTATACATCGTTTTCGATGGCTGTGCGTATTTCTGCCATTAAATTGTTGTAGAAATAAAGGTTATGAAGCACGCAAAGTCTCATTGCAAGCATTTCTTTTGCTTTGAAAAGATGACGGATGTAGGCTCTTGAATAGTTCTGACAGGCAGGACAAGAGCAGTTTTCGTCGATAGGACGGGTGTCGCGCTCAAATTTTTCGTTTTTGAGGTTCATCTGTCCCTCGGATGTGAAAAGATGGCAATGACGGGCATTGCGGCTCGGCATTACGCAGTCAAAAAAGTCGATGCCTCTGTCGACGCCCTCGAGAATGTTTATGGGAGTGCCGACACCCATAAGATAGCGCGGCTTGTTTTCGGGGGCAAAAGGAAGAGTGACATCTAAGATATGATACATTTCTTCATGCGTCTCCCCTACTGCAAGTCCTCCTATGGCATAACCGTCGAGGTCGAAGGAAGCGATGGTTTTCATATTTTCAATGCGAAGATCATCGAAGGTGGCACCCTGATTGATGCCAAAGAGCATTTGCTTCTGATTTATAGTGTCGGGGAGAGAATTGAGTCTTGCCATTTCCTTCTGACATCTCTCAAGCCACCTGATTGTGCGCTCGTGGGATTTTTTTGCATAGGAATATTCGGCAGGAAGAGCAACACATTCATCAAATGCCATGGCTATGGTAGAGGCAAGGTTTGACTGAATTTGCATGCTTTCCTCGGGCCCCATAAATATTTTCCGTCCGTCAACATGGGAGCTGAAATGTACGCCCTCCTCGCTTATTTTGCGGAGGCCTGCAAGCGAAAACACCTGAAAGCCACCACTGTCGGTAAGGATGGGGCGATCCCAGTTCATGAACTTATGAAGTCCGCCGAGCTCTTTTATGAGTTTGTCGCCGGGACGGACATGGAGATGATAGGTGTTGGAAAGTTCTACCTGACATCCTATGTCTTTTAGGTCCATGGTGGAAACGGCACCCTTTATGGCGGCGATTGTGCCGACATTCATAAAGACGGGAGTCTGAATCACACCGTGGGGCGTGGTGAATGTGCCCCGACGGGCATTACCGTATTTTTTTATCAGTTTAAACAAACTGCAACATCCTTTCAAAGAATAATGTTTATGGCATCAAAAAGCTACTGTATTGATATAAGGGTTGGTTTGCCTATGTAGTTAAGATTGTGCTTTTTAACTATTTCTTTTGCTTTTTCAAGTGATTTGGCATCGTAGGCACCATCAAGACTGTGGGTATCAAGACCGAATGTCACAGGAGATTTTTCTTCTCCTGCAAGCTGCCAGAATGAGTCACGGGGGTATTTGGCACCGAGACGTATGCCGACAAAGTTAATTTCGAGAGGGACATTATATTCTCTTGATGCAATACAGATTTTTCTCATTTCTTCCTGATATATGCTTTCATCACCGGTGAAATTGAAAATGTCGGGATGGGCAACAAAGGTGAAAACCTTTGTCTTTATTGCCGAAACAACAGAAAAAACAAAACTTTTCAAATCTTCCACGCTGTCGGTTGCAACTCTTGTGTTGTATTTTAAAAAGATTTCGGGTTTGAAATAGTGCTGACCTAAAATCAGATACAGGGCTCCGTATTTCCTTGCATTTTTAAGCATTTCGTCAAAATAGTCCGGATAATATTCGGTTTCAAAGCCGACATTTATGTCAATTTTGTCTTTATATTTTTCGGCAAGGGCTTTTATGTGGTCACAATATATTTTGCCCTCTGAAACGGGGACTCTGAAAGAGGACTCGGTGCCATCGGGAAAGCGAAGGGGAAGATGATCGGAAAAACCCAGATACTTTATGCCATTTTCTATTGCTATTTGAATATACTCTTCTTCGGTGCCCGTGGCATGTCCGCATCGGGGCGTGTGGGCATGATAATTGTAGTTCATGAAAAGTCCCTCCGGAAAGTGATTGGCGCAGTATTGGTCATTCCTCTTTTTCTTCGGGGATAACAATTGCCGCAATTATGTATGCCAAAATGCCCGAACCGCCAAAAAGAGTGAATGCAACCCATGCAAGTCTTATCAAAGTGGGATCGATATTGAAATATTCGGCGACGCCACCGCATACACCACAAAGTTTTTTGTTTGATTGTGATTTGAATAATCTTTTGTTCATGTGATTTCCTCTTTTCAAAACTATATTTTCAAATAAAAAATCAGCATTGTGCACAAAGTGTCACCAATGCTGAAATTATAACATAAAATGCCCAAATAGTCAATTTGATATGTTAAAAATGTTATGATGTTATTTATATTCAAGTCGGCATGCAAACATTATATCTCCGTTGTCACCAAGTCCTTTTGCAAGGACTTGATTTCCGTCTTTTGTATGATAGATGCTGAGCGTTGTACCCTCTAAAACCTCTTTGCGATAGTCAATCTGGAAAGCACTTAAAACATCTTTTTCGGATGGCACAACTGCATCGAGCACATAGTTTGCATATTTGGTGTTGTTTACATGATTGTTGAAATCGATTTCGCTAAAGCCTGCATTGACAATGCGTGGTTCTCCCTCTGCCTTGAAATCGGCAACCTTTAAAAGCTTGCCTTCGAACATCTCCTCTGTGTGAAAGCCATCTGTTGCAGGATAGAGACCGGGATCGGACACAAGACGCCTTTTTTCGCTATGTACAACAACCCATTCGGAGCTGCCGATGATTAGTGTTTCACCATTTTCATCGTCAATCTTATATTCTCTGCGATAGCTGAGTCGGTTTGGAGCAAGAGGCCATGTTCTGACAACTACTTTCTGATAGCTTTTCGGAGAAGATATGATCTGGAATTTAATCCTCATTATCATCCAAATGTATAAGCGGGAGGTCATCTCCTCATAGCCCACTCCTATTTCCTCGCCATGCTGACCTGCTGCATCCTGAAAAAGCTCAAGCACAGCAGAAGGCTTGATGTGGTCATATTTATCAAAATCACTCGCTCTTAAGGTGTATTCTTTTTCCCATAAATATTTCATCAGATTTACCTCATTGTTTTATATGATTTTTGGGTTTTTTAATACTTCCCGGCCATTGAAATTCCAACAGATGAATTATAACAAAAATCTTCCAGAGTGTCAACGAGTCTGATTACTCAATCAAAAGGCATACTGATTGAAATTCAGTATGCCTTTAACATTTATGGAGGTATGGTTTTATAAATCTTGTACCGGCTTGGAATTACAGCTGCATGATTTGCTTTTGCACTGTTTTGCATGCGGGCAACCGATGCAGTGCTGACCACGCTTTTTTGACCTTAAGATGTATGTTATTGCGCTTGTGGCTATTAAAATGAGAATGACAATTAAGATAATATTTGTCATAAAATCACCCAATTCGTAAGATTACTTTGCTTTTAAAGCGTATTCTGCTTTAAGCTTTTTGTTTGTGCTGCTTATCATGCACAAAACAATTATTACAACAGCTGCAACAATTGCAAGACCTGCGATGGCTGCGCCTACTTTGAGAGATGAAGGATCGGTGATGAGAGTACCGATGGTGTATACGAGATAGGAAACGGTGTAGCCCACACCAAGCTGAAGTCCGATGCCGCCCCAAAGCCATTTTGCACTTTTCATCTCTGCATTCATGGCACCGATGGCAGCAAAGCAGGGAGGAGTATAGAGGTTGAACATAAGGTAGCTGAGCGCTGCAACCTTTGTGATGGCAAATACTGCCTGAACCTCTGCACCTGCGCCTTCCATAAGAGCAAGCTCTTCTGTGTCGATAAGATTTTCAAGTCCTACAAAGCAAACTGCAAGTGTACCGACAACATTTTCTTTGGCAATAAAACCTGTGACTGCGGCTGCTGCAAGCTGCCATGAAAGCACGCCGACAATGGGGACAAGTATGTAGGCAAAAGGTCTTGCGATAGAAGCAAGAATGGAAGAATCTGCAGATTGGGCAACCTGGAAGTCCCATGTAAAGACTTGCATAATCTGCACTGCCATATTACAAAGAAGAATGATGGTGGCAGCTTTTACTATGTATGCCCAGCCACGACTGCACATGGACTTGAAAGCGCCCCAGAGAGAAGGGATCTTATATTCGGGAAGTTCGATGATGAAGAAGGATTTTCTCGCCTTGTAGCCTGTGATTTTATTGATGAGCAAAGCACCGAGGAATATGAGCACAATGCCCGAAAGATACATGAGTGTGCTTACCCAGCCTGCATCGTTGAAAAACGCTCCTGCAAAGAGAGCAATGACGGGAATTTTGGCGCCGCATGGCATGAACGGAGCAAGCATCGCAGTGGCTCTGCGCTCACGTTCGTTGCGAATGGTACGACTTGCCATGATGCCGGGAACTGCGCAACCAACCGTGATGACAAAAGGAATGACCGATTTACCTGAAAGTCCTACCCTTTTGAAAATGGGATCGAGAACAACTGCTACTCTTGACATGTAGCCGCAATCTTCTAAAAGTGCAATCAGGAAATACATTACCATAACAAGTGGTAAAAATCCGACAACTGCAACCACACCACCAATAACACCATCAACTAAAATGGCAGAAAGCAGAGGGTTTGCATCTGATAAGAGCTCGCCGATAAAACCCTGGAAGGTTTCAAGCCAACCAACCAGCCAATCTGCAACAGGCGTGCCAACCCAAACCTGAGAAATCTGGAACACAAGATACATCACAACTGCAAAAATCGGAATGCCGAGCCATTTGTTGGTGAGGACAGCATCAATTTTGTCGCCGAAATTTTCATCTTTGGTAAGAACTTTACGGGTTTCGACAGATTTGACAATCTTATTGACAAACTCAAAACGTTTGCGGTCAGCTTTTTCAACTGCTGCTTTGCTTGAAAGATCAATATCGCCTTGTGAATAAACTGCCTCCTGTGTTTTGCCTTTTGCTTCCACTGCAGCTGCAACAACAGACTGCAATCCGTTTGAAGAAACGGAAACTGTTTCGATTACGGGGCATGCAAGCAATTGCGAAAGCTTTGTTGCATCAATTTCTGTGCCTTTCTTTTCGTTGATGTCGCTTTTGTTAAGAGCAACCACGACGGGCACTCCAAGCTCTAAAAGCTGAGTGGTAAAGAAAAGTGAACGACTGAGATTTGTGGCATCTACGATGTTGATGATTACATCGGGATTTTCTTGTTTTACATAGGAGCTTGTGATGCTTTCTTCCGAGGTGAACGGTGACATTGAATAGGCACCGGGCAGATCGACTGCTATAAGCTCTTCGGCTCCCTTATAGTAAGCTTTTTTGATGGTGTGTTCTTTTTTCTCAACGGTAACACCTGCCCAGTTGCCAACCTTTTCGTTGCGGCCGGTCAGAGCGTTGAACATTGTGGTTTTACCGGAATTGGGATTACCTGTCAAGGCAATTCTCATTATATATTCCTCCTTTTATTAAATCTTTGCAGATTATATTTTATGTATTGCAGTTAGCTATGGCTAACCGGCGGGTAAAAATATATGGCAAAAAGCTAGTCGTTGGAGTACTGTCACACAATTATAGCTTCTGCCAGTTGATTGTCTATGCTATATCTTCCGTCTTTTATGGAAACTGTGCAACCACCTTTTCTGAAGGCGATTACCGTGATGGTTTCGCCACTGTAACAGCCAAGCGAAAAGAGGAAAGAATTTAATTCTTCATCATCGGTATTTATGCTTTTTATTATATATTCCTGTCCTACGGACGCCTGAAGCAAATTCATGACCATCACCTACTCTGTAAATTCTATTGCATTGCACTAAGTTAGCTACCACTAACTTTCATTAGCTAGTTTAACACAACTAACTCACATTGTCAATATTTTTTGCTGATTTTTTCCATTTTTATAAATATAAACAAAAAAATGTTACATTATTACCTTTTGCTTTGACATTTTGCCGAGTTTGTGATAAAATTGTAAAAAGGTGGCATACCTTTTGTTATAAGGAAACATTAAGAGGTAAAGAAACATGAAAATTAAAGAATCTGCTGAAAACTATCTGGAAACGATTTTAATATTATCAAAAAAACACGGTTCTGTAAGAAGCATTGATGTGGCAAACGAAATGAACTTTACAAAGGCCAGTATATCTATTGCCATGAAAAGACTTCGTGAAAATGAGTATATTACCGTTGAAACTGACGGAACCATTGTGCTGACAAACAAAGGCAAGGTCATTGCAAAAAGAGTATATGAAAGACATCAGCTCATTGCAAAAATACTTATTTCACTCGGTGTGAGCGAAGAGGTGGCATATGAAGACAGCTGCAAAATAGAGCATGATCTTAGTCAGGAAAGTTTTGAAAAAATTAAAGAATTCTATGAAAAACACAATTGACAAATCAACATAAATGCTCTGAATGTGCAAAATCAATTGACAATTAACATTTTATATGATAATATAGTTGCATTGCAAAAGGGAGTAGCTGAATGCATTGTGCATTTCCGATGACCGTCATCCCGACTTTTTGTCCGGTCATGTGGATCTGTTTTGATAGCAAGACTTTTGTGGCGATAGCCATAAAAGTCTTTTTTTGTTACATATAATAAAGAAAAAACTTTATAATAATTTTCAAGGAGGAGTAAAATGAAACATTATCTCGAAAGCGCCGATGATGTAATCAAATCCGTCGACTCTAATCTGAACGGGTTAAGCTCATCGGAAGCAGAAAGAAGACTTGCCCAAAATGGCAAAAACAAGCTCAGGGAAGCGAAGAAGGAATCAAATCTTCACCGTTTTCTGAAGCAGCTTTGTGAACCAATGACAATTATTCTTCTGGTTGCCGCAACAATTTCCGCAGGAGTGGAAATATATGAAGGAATCCATGCAGGACACATGGGATTCCCTTCGGACGTGGTTATAATTCTCGCTGTTGTGCTTATAAATGCCATATTGGGTGTTTTGCAGGAAAGCAAAGCTGAGAAAGCCATTGAAGCACTGCAGGAAATGTCGAAAGCGCAAAGCAAGGTTATTCGTGACGGAAAGCTGATATTTATCCCGAGCGAAGAGCTTGTTGTGGGTGACATCATAGTGCTTGAAGCAGGTGATTCGGTGCCGGCAGATGCACGAATTATTGAATGTGCTTCTATTAAAATTGAAGAAGCAGCACTTACCGGCGAATCGGTGCCCGTGGATAAAAAGGTTGATGCCCTGAAGCCCGGTGAAAACGGTGATGTTAGTCTGGGTGACAGAAGCAACATGATATTTATGGGCTCGACAGTGGTTTACGGGCGAGGCAAAGCAGTTGTTACAGCTACGGGCATGGAAACAGAGATGGGCAAAATTGCAGATGCTCTTGCCAAGGCTCAGGAAGGAAAAACACCTCTCCAGATAAAGCTTGCAGGTCTTTCGAAGATACTTACCTACCTCGTTATAGGCATATGTGTTGTAATATTTGGTGTGCAGTTAATCCGTGACGGAATTGGATTTGAAACGATATTAAACTCATTTATGATTGCAATTTCTCTTGCAGTTGCAGCAATACCTGAAGGTCTTGCAACAGTTGTTACCATTGTTCTTTCTATCGGCGTTACCAATATGTCGAAGAGAAATGCTATTATACGAAAGCTCACTGCAGTTGAAACACTTGGTTGTACACAGATTATCTGTTCAGATAAAACGGGTACTCTTACACAAAACAAAATGACTGTGGTGGATTACTACGGTTGTGATGAGGCTCTCCTTGCAAATGCAATGTCTTTGTGTTCCGATGCAGAGTTTGACATGCAAGCGGGCAATGCTGTGGGAGAACCTACTGAATGTGCACTTGTAAATTATGCCGAAAAGCTCGGACTTTCTAAAAACATTCAGAAAAATGAGTATGTAAGAATTGGTGAAGTACCGTTTGATTCGGGCAGAAAGATGATGTCTACCATTCATAAGACTGCAGACGGTTCACTCATACAGTTTACAAAAGGTGCGCCCGATGAGCTTCTGAAAAGATGCACAAAGGCACTTATTGACGGTGAAGTTGTGGAGCTTACAGATGAGATTCGAAAAAAGATTCTTGCGGCAAACAAGGCCATGGCTGACCGTGCACTCCGTGTGCTCGCAGCGGCAAAAAAGGAACTTGTGTCGGAGCCTTCCACTTATGATTCACAAAGCGTTGAATGTGACCTTTGCTTTGTGGGACTTGTGGGCATGATTGATCCTGTGCGACCGGAAGTTAAACCTGCAATTGACGAGTGCAGAAATGCAGGCATCAGACCTATAATGATTACCGGAGACCACAAAGACACTGCCATTGCCATTGCAATGCAGCTGGGCATAATAACAGATGCATCGCAGGCAATTACCGGTGCTGAGCTTGACAAAATTTCCGACGAGGAATTTGATGTGGTGGTTGAAAAATATTCGGTTTATGCCCGAGTTCAGCCCGAGCACAAAACGAGAATTGTAAACGCATGGAGGAAAAAAGGCAAGGTTACTGCAATGACAGGTGACGGTGTTAATGATGCTCCTTCCATAAAAAATGCCGACATAGGTGTGGGAATGGGCATCACCGGAACAGATGTTACAAAAAATGTTGCCGATATGATCCTTGCTGATGATAACTTTGCAACGATCGTAGCTGCAGTTGAAGAGGGAAGAAAGATCAAGTCGGAGGCCAAGCGGTCTTAGGAAGACAACATATTAGGACAACTCCTTGGCTCACAGAACGACATGGC
>JAZNBF010000106.1:0-7403 GCA_045586905.1 Clostridia bacterium | reverse complement strand
GCAGTTTTTCCTGACCCTGCCGCTGCAGAAACAATCATATCAGACACGGGAAGATTTATCGCATTTTTCTGTTCAATTGTCCAGTTCATTCATCACACCCGCCTTCCCCGACAGCCTCTTTCATTTCGCCAAATACTGTTGTAGCTTTCTTTGAAGAAAAACTACGGTATTCGAGACTGTCTCTGTTTTTGAAATCACAAACAGAACCATATGCACAGTATTGACATGGTTCAAAATTATTGTGTGAATAAGGGTTCTTTTCAATGCATCCATCAGCTAAAGCATCTGCGCTCTGACATATTATATGATTGATATAGTCGCCTAGAATTCTGAATTGGGATGACGAGAGTGTGTTTGACATCTTGACACTTTCGGGCGCATAGGCAGAAACAATCTTTTCGTTTGCGGCAATAATGCCATCCATTGGATCGAGGTTATAGGAAAGAGACTCGAGTTTTTCTATATCTTCGCGCTTTTTCTTTGTGTCTAATGGATTTAATATGCGGAAATAGAGTGCACCGGCAGGATGAGCATCGTCTGTTTTATCAACAAGAGCGTTCATATATACAAGAAGCTGAACATCCAGACCATAGAATACATCGGTAAAACTGAAGGTTTTATTTCCGGTTTTATAGTCAACCACCCTGATAAAAGTGCCATCTTCGTTTGTGAACGAATCGGCACGGTCAATCTTGCCGGTTATTTTTACTTTTTTACCGTTTTGGAGAGGGAGCTCGATGCACCCATAGTTTTTGTCATCAAAAGTGATTTCACAACCCATAACCTCAAAAGAAGAATTTACAAGATGGTCTCTGAGTGCCATGAGAGAGTTGATGATGGCATCTTTGAATTTCATCACAGAAAAAATTTCACGTTTGGTCAGCTCCCCACTGGAAAGAGTGAGTTCATCCAGATAGGAAGAAAGATATTGTGACACAACCTTTTCAAAATATGCCCTGTCTGTTTTTCTCAGAGCTTCGTTGCCATTGCCAAGATTATTGAGTACATTTTCTATTATTGAATGAATAAGAGTTCCGACATCGGCACTGTCTACACCAAAAGGTTTCTTTTCTTTAAGCGACAGCATATACTCAAGATAATATGAATAACGACATGAATTATAGCGCTGAATTCTCGAAATGGTCGAATAAAACTCATTTCCAAACAGTGACTCGCATAACTCCGGTGAAAGCTTTGTGATTTCTTTATCGGATTCTATGAGTCGATTGATAAGTTCAATTTTATCTGACTGTTGTGTCTTCACAAAATATGCATATATATCTTTCCACTTTTCATCTGCATCCTGACCAACCGACAAAGAATATGCCGATTTTGCCAAGTATTCAAAAGCCTGTGTCTGAGAAAGAAATTCAAGTCCGGAAACACCTGCCACATTTCCCATGACAGAAAGTTTGGGAAACATCTGTTTTATAAGATGTATAACAAAAGCAGGACGAACCGCCTGAAAACCGGCATCAGATGCAGGATATGAAATACAGAGAGAATTTGTGGGATGAGTGAAGGCGGAATAGATCTGCAGTCTGTCGAAGAAAGCTTTTTCTTTCGATTGAGGTGAAAGGTTTAAAGAAACAGATGAAAGTTCTTCCTTTTCCCTGTCGGTTATAATGTTTACACCTTGCGCTGTATGAGGGAAAGAACCGTCCAACGCACCGATAACAAACTGATGTTTCACCATTTCACTCTTTGAACGCATAAGATCTCCTACTATGATCTCATCGAGCGATGTGGGAATAATGCCTGTTTTCTGCATGCTGAGAGCAATGCACAGATAACGACGGTATTCGGTGAGATTAACACTTTTTTCACCAAGAATCTGCACGAGTGTATCGAGCACACTGATGAGAGTGTTCCATACTGTTTCATACTGGCGTGCAAGATATTTATTGCCATTTGCTTTAAACTCTTTTATATAATCGCTGATTTTTTTATCATATTCCGTTTCGAGAAGATATTTATATATCCTTTCGGTTATGTATAAAACAGTATTTTTCCCTTTGATGCTATCGTGAAGTTTTGCCAGTGAAAGAATATAATCTTGTCTTATTTTCTCTATACATTCCCTTTTATGCACATCGTCATCTGCAAATTTAGAAAGGCTCGCATAAAAACGTTCGTCGGTAAGCCATGTGTTTTTGGTCGCTCTGGTAGCTGTGATGTAGTTGTCAACATAGGAAACAGCCTCTCTGTCTGCTTTGGCACATCCCGACTTCAAAAAACCCACTACGCTCTCACCGTTATACTGCATGATATAGACATCGAGAATGTTTTTAACATGCGAAATTATGGCATGGTCAATGATGGGCACCTTTTCGTCGATAAAGTATGGTATATTATGTGTGTCAAAAACAGAACGGATTATTGAACCGTATGAATCAATATCAGGGCACACAACACCAATCTCGGAAAATCTTGCATCGTGATTCTTAACAAGGTCTATAATGTTTGAAGCAAGACGCTCGACCTCGGTATACGGATTTTCAGTGGTAAATATTCTGATGCTTTGATTATCTTTCTGAAATACATTGGGTTTATCGCAGAATATGTTTTTTTCGAGAAAAGAAAGTTCTTCGTCGTCATAATAAGTTGAATTAAGTTTTATGGTTTCGAGCTGAACCGAACCACGTTCTTTGCACACAAGTGCAAGGTCTGAAGCTGTCTTTTGGGTAACCTTAAATAAAGAAGAATCTGAAACATTATTGTCGAGGCAGAAAGATATAAAGACATGCTGTGCCTGAGCAGTAATGATTGAAATCAGATTTTTTTCCTGTGGTGTGAAAGACGAGAATTCATCAAAAATAAAAGTTACACCCTCATATGGCCTGTATTTTTCAAGATTTGAAGCCAGAATGTCAAAGGCGTCATCCGCATCGGAATAACATGTTTCAATACGGTTCTGATAGGCACTGTATATCTTGGATATATCCGAAATTTTCATTGCAAGAACTTTGTTTTGGACGCTTTTGGCAGCATCGCTGAGCATAGAGGGGGTAATCAGATATTTTTTAAACTCAGATATCTGATCACTGCATATCTCGGAAAAGCCATTTTGATTGACTGCAGAAGAATAGTAGTCAAGACTCAATCCGGAAAGAACATCAGAGACTATGAGACTTTTACCGATGGATGTGAGGGTTCTATTTTCGGTGGGATATCTGCGATTGATTTTTTTACATATTCTGTCAAAAGAGAGCACTTCTGCTTGTTTCTGTCCTATGAAGCCGAGTGAAGATATGAGTCTTTTTTCTGCTATGTGTGTAAACTGTTCGGGCACAACAAAAACAAGGGGCTTATTGCTTTTGCAAAGCTCCGTTGCTTTTTCGAGTAAAAATTTTGTTTTACCGCAATGAGAGCGGCCGGTGACGAATTGAAAAGCCATATCTACACCCCAACAGCAAATTTTAGAAGTTATATATCGTAGCCGAAAATTTCAGCAAGCTCCGCTTGTGAAATTGTGATATTGTGACCTGACATTGTGTCTTCAAGCTGAGATATTTTTCCGGTGCCGATTACAGGGAATACCTCAGGCACCGAAAAAGAAGAAAAAGCAGCACTTATAACTGCAGCAATGCTGCAATTATATTTTAATGACAAATTTTTTAAAGTGTCAAGTCTTTTCAGATTTTCAGGACAAAGATAGCGTTTTTTTGCTTTCTCGGAAAGTGCTTCTTCGCCAAACTCTGCCATTTTTGAAAAGAAACCCTTAGCCTGAGAAGAATATGCTACAACGGGCATGTTTTTGGACTTGTAATAGGCAAAGCTTTCGCTGTCCATGCCAACAAGTCCGCCTCTTTCACCAAGACAATAGGCAGGATTAAAGCGAATCTGGCTTGCAGTGAAAGGAATAAGTGAATTTGCTTTTGCGTAAGAATTAGCCTCGTCGATACGTTCCCATCGCCAGTTTGACGCACCAAAGGCTTTGATTTTGCCGGAATTTACAAATTCATTCATCATATCAATTATTTCAGACGCAGGTCTTGCTTCGTCATCTCTGTGAAGCCAGTAGAAATTAACGGTGTCGAGCTTGAGAGCCTTAAGGCTTTTATCTATATCTGACTCGACATCTTTTTTGAATAGCCTTGGAATTTCGCCCGCATCATAATCGTAGTAGCCACCTTTGGTGGACACAAGTATATTCTCCGGTCGGCGACTTTCAAACCATCTGCCGACTATCTCTTCAGAGACACCACCGGCATAGAGACGAGCAGTGTCAATGTGTGTGCCGCCCAATTCGCAGTATCGGTCCATGATAGCAAAAGCTTCTTTTTCACTTATGCCATCGCCGAAATATGCAGTGCCAAGTAGTATTCTCGAGCTCTTTTTATCAAAAAAATCTGAATAAACCATTGTATTATCCCCTATTATCTGTGTGATTGTTATTTGAAATCAATAATTCTGTTTCCTTTGTATGTGAGTGCACCTTTTTCTCCGAGATTGTATCCGTTATATGAAAATTCAGACACTTGAAAACTCAGGCGTTTTTCTCCAGCAGAAAAAACAACCATATACTTTTTGGGACTAAGAGGAGATGGTGTTTTTGCTGAGGTTTTGACAGTGTATTTATTGCAAACAGTGGCACGAGTGGTCTTTACAGGCGAAAACATATTTTTTATAAATCTGACGCATAAAAACAGCCACAGTAAAAGAGCGAGTGCTGTGATTACATAGGCAATCATATCTGAAAATAAAGTGGGTGTCATATCAATCACCATTATGAGTATTTAGAGTGTTTTCCTGATTTTTATATATGTAAAACTTACAGAATAAGAATTCAAGCAAGAAGTTTGAAAGCATTGTAACGATAAGAATTACATAGTCGTTTATGCCAATTTTTTCAGCAAGATGGCCAAGCCAGGTAGACAATGGAGTGAATACAAGATAAAATGCAAACAGTTTGGTCATGGCAACAGGAATGTTGGCGGCAGATTTGAAAGTGTATCGTCTGTTAAATGTAAAATTCCACACAATAGAAAGAATGAGGGAAAAAAGATAAGACGGCCAATACATCCAATTGAGCAGTTCGTTGAAAATTGCAAAAGAAGCTATTTGTATGACTCCTGCTGATATCGAGAAAAGTGTAAATTTAACCAGCTGAAAAAATGAATTTTTGTTCATAGGTATCACCTCGAAAAAGATATAGAAATTATAAAAACTTCAAATCATATCGGCATACAATTCAGGAAACATTGTATGATTCATATGCAACGAAATCTATATGTGTTAATTGTAACATATATTGACGCAAATTTCAATTAAATGAAGTAATTTTTATATCTGCGTTAAAAAAATCCAATTCGCCTAAGAGGTGTACTGTCAAGGACAAAAAAACCAATTCGCAAATGCGAATTGGTTTTTTGTTTTAGATTTAGTCATCAATTGAATTATCGGTTGCTCGTGCAAATATTGCTTTAACTTCATCTGACGGAGCTTTGTCAATGAGTGTTGCAACAATTGCCGCGATTGCGCCAAGGATGAATCCGGGTATGATTTCATATACACCTGTGATGGCAGTAAGAGCAAGACCGTTTGATACAGGGAGCCACAGCCAGGCAATATCAACAATAGCACCAATGAGGATACCTGCAACTGCGCCTTTATATGTAAAGCGTTTCCAGAATAGTGAGAGAATTACAGCAGGACCAAAAGCCGCACCAAAGATGCCCCATGCATTTGAAACAAGATCCATTATAGCCTGTGCTGCCTTTCCTTTGCTGCTTGCAATGAAATAAGCAACAACAGAAATTATAACAACTATAATACGACTAACCCACATCATTTCCTTATTGGAAGCATTTTTTCGGACAATAGGCTTGTAAAGGTCGGATGCAAAAGATGATGCAGCAACAAGGAGCTGGGAGTCGGCAGTTGACATTGAAGCAGCTATGATTGCTGCAAGAAGAAGACCAGCAATAAATGACGGGAACACATCTCGAGCAAGCTCTACGAAAATAAGTGACTGCTTGCCTTCAGAAAGAAGCTTTGCAGAAAGGTCGGTGCCATCTGCATATACGAACATTCTGCCGAGATATGCAATAACTATTGTTGCGGCAAGAGAAATTACGACCCAGATAATTGCAACTGTTGCAGATTTTTTTATCATGGATGGTTTTTCGATAGCCATAAATCTTACAATGATGTGAGGCATACCAAAATAACCAAGTCCCCAACCAAGACCGGAGATGATATCTTTCCAGCTTGCGCTAAAGAAGTTTGCTACAAATTCAAACTGTTCACCGTTAGGGCCGGTGTATATGGTAGAAAGTGCAGATACATCGAGATCTTTAACAAAAACAACAACAATCGGAACAATCATAAGTGCAGCAATCATGAGAAGGCCCTGAAAAAAGTCTGTCCAGCAAACTGCATTGAAACCACCAAGGAAAGTATAGACAACAACAATGGCTGCAAAAATGAACATGGCTGTTGCACGTGAAAGACTTGGAACAAGAGTGGTGAAGACATCGGCGCCTGCAACAAAAGCAGAAGCAACGTAGATTGTGAAGCATACGAGAAATACAACTGCACAAATGATGCTTACAGCATGGCTTTTAGAAGCAAAACGGTTTGAAAGATACTGAGGCAGGGTGATGGCATCGCCCGAAGCCTTCGAAAACTTACGAAGTCTTTTAGCAACAATAATCCAGTTGGCAGCAGTACCAATAGCAAGACCTATACCTATCCATGCCTGACCAAATCCGAAAGCAAGGATACTGCCGGGGAGACCCATGAGCAGCCATGCACTCATATCTGATGCCTGAGCGCTCATTGCTGTAACCCAGGGGCCCATTGAACGACCACCAAGGAAATAGTCTTTTTCGGTTGTGCCGTTTAATTTAAAGAAAAAGTATATACCTATAGCAATCATTGCTACAAAGTATAAAGAGAAAGCTAAAATGTCCATAAATTAATCTCCTTATGTTTTAGTAAAAAATTCATGTAACATTTTATCACAATTATGACAAAAAATCAAGAGTAATCTGTTTAAACAGATGCACGACGCAAAAAAAAGACAACCTAAAAGGAAAGTGTCCCTGAGGACACTTTTGAACACAAAAAACCTCTCAAACACTTGTATGCAAGTGCGCTTGAGAGGTTTTGATATATGGTTGCTTAGCAAACTCGATATATTTGTCGCAGGACAAATTCGATATAAATTTCTCCGAAATTTGCGATATGATATGAATTCTTAAAAACTCGTCGCGCCAGCGACATATCGAGCGCTTGCGCATATCGTGTGTGAAACACATATCGTGAATTCCCCAGAATTCCTATCCCTGCCGAGTGTCCTTTAGAACACTCGACAAAAAAGGTATCTTTTTTTAAGGAGAGGAAGGGATAATGCTTCGCATTTCTTTGCTTGACGACCCAATGGCTCCGCCATTCGG
>JAZNBF010000105.1:0-3529 GCA_045586905.1 Clostridia bacterium | reverse complement strand
GGAATTTTTTAATAATATAATACCTTGTTAGAAAGTCTTACACTTTATATAATGAATGTATAAATCAATGCTTTTACTCAAGTTTTTTGGAGGTTATATTATGAAAAAATCACAGCTTTGTTATGCAATCTGGCCCTGGGGCACATCCACAAGAGAACAGGCAGAGCTTGCAGCAAAAGAAATTTCCGAAATCGGTTTCAAATCATTTGAAAGTGTAAAACAGGCTATCTATGCTTTTGATATGAATGTAGACCAGTACAAAAAAATGCTCTCAGGCTATGGTCTCACAGCAGACAGTTTTTACTTTCACCTTCCCTGGAGAGGCAGAGAGGAAGAATTTTACTCAAACCTTGAAGCAGAGCTTGAGTTTGTTGCCAAAATGGGTGTTACAGGGGTAACACTTCAGGGCGTTGGCGGCAGACCCGAAGGTGATGTAATGGATGATGAATCAAGACAGCATAGCCTCAATCTCATACTCGACTTTGCAAACCGTGCAAAGAAGTATGGCATAAAGACAAATGTTCATCCCCATGTAAACACATATTTTATGTATGAAGATGAAATAGACTTCGTTATGGAAAACACCGACCCAGACCTTATCTATTTTGCTCCCGACACAGCTCACATCGCTGCAGCAGGTGCAGACCCTGTAAGCGTTATCAAAAGATACGCAGACCGTGTGAACTTTATTCACTTAAAAGATTACAAACTCGGTGACGAAGTAACATCAAAAGGCTGGGTTGAATCAGGCGTTCCGATTATGACCTGCTTCCACGGTCTTGGTATGGGTACCATTGACATCCCCGGTGTTATGGAAGTTTTGGAATCTGTTAATTACTCAGGTCCACTTTGCATCGAGCTTGACAAAACTCCCACAACTCATGCAGACAGCGCAAAGAAAAACTACGATTATTTAAGTAAATTTCTTGAAGATTAAGGAGCTTACCATGAAAAAGATTAAAGTAGGTATCATCGGTATGGGCTATATCGGCGAAAGTCACATAGAAGCAGTTCGCCGCATTGGTTTTTGTCAGGTTTATGCCACTAGTGACACCAATTATGACCTTGCAAAATCCAAGGCAGAATACTATGGCATTGAAAAGTGCTACAAGAGTGTGGAGGAGCTTCTGGCTGATCCCGAAATTGATGCAGTGCACAACTGCACTCCCAACTTTTTGCATCTTTCCATCAATAAGGAAATCATAAAATCGGGTAAGCACCTTCTTTCCGAAAAGCCTCTTTGCATGAATTATGAAGAGGCAAGTGAGCTTGTTGAACTAAAAAAACAGTATCCCCAATCTGTTGCGGCAGTTAACTTTAACTACCGTCTCAACCCTATGGTTCAGGAAACCAAAAACCGTATTGCAAAAGGTGACATTGGTGATGTGCGCATCATAACAGGCTCATATCAGCAGGACTGGCTTCTCTATGACACTGATTATAGCTGGCGCCTTGAGCCTGAGATTTCAGGCAACTCCTGCGCAATTGCCGACATCGGTTCTCACTGGATGGATGCCATTCAGCACGTTACAGGACATAAAATCACAGAAATTATGGCAGATGTAAAGACCATGATACCTGTTCGCAAGAAACCAAAACAACAGACCGAAACCTTCACAAGCAATGTTCCCACAGAGTTTGACGAGGTTGAGATAAAAAATGAAGACTACGGTGCAGTAATGTTTCACACCGACAAGGGTGCAACAGGCGTTTACCATGTATCTGAACTTGCCGCAGGCCATGGCTGCTATTTCAATTTTGAAATCAACGGCTCCAAAGCATCACTTAAGTGGAATCAGGAAGAAAATGACAGACTCTGGATGGGACTTCGTGGCGATGACAATCGTCTTATCATCCGTGATCCCAATGCAATTTCGGATGCTGCAAGACCATACACATCTCTTGCTATGGGTCATCCCGAAGGCTGGAACGATGCATTCAAAGGTAACATCTATGCATTCTACAAATACATAGCCGATGGCAACGAGGGCGAGCCTGTGTTCTCAACCTTAGAGCAGGCGGCATACATAGTTAAGCTCACAGAAGCTGTTATAAAGAGCAGTAAAGAGAAGAAATGGATAAAGTTATAATTAATTTTTGGGAGGAAAAGAAAAATGAGTAGATTTAAGTATTCAGTGGGCCCGTGGAATGTTCACGAGGGTGCGGATGCATATGGTCCTGCAGTTCGTGATACCATTCCATTTGAGGAAAAAATCAAAACCTTCAAAGAAATCGGTTTTGATGCAATTCAGTTCCACGATGATGATGCAGTGCCTAACATAAATGATTACACAGAAGAAGAAATCATTGAAAAAGCCAAAGAAGTAAAAGCACTTCTCGACAAATATGACCTTGCGGCAGAATTTGTTGCTCCGCGACTCTGGTTCGACCCGCACACAACTGACGGCGGTTTCTGTTCAAACAGCGCAGAAGACAGGGAATATGCTATGTGGAGAGCTTATCGCTCAATAGACATCGCCAAAGAACTCGGCTGTAACAAAATTGTTCTCTGGCTCGCTCGTGAAGGCACACTTTGCTATGAAAGCAAAAGCCCTGTTGAAGCTACAAACCGCCTTATCGAAGCTATCAACAAAATGCTCGACTATGATAAAGACATAAAGATTCTCATCGAAACCAAACACAACGAGCCTATCGACAGACGCGTTTGCCCCACCATGGGACACTGCATGGCAGTATCTGCTGCCACAAAAGACCCCTCACGTGTGGGCGGACTCCTCGAGAGCGCACATGCAATGCTCGCAGGTCTTGACCCTGCAAGTGAAATCGGATTTGCAAGCGCACTCGGCAAGCTCTGGGGCGTTCACCTTAACGATCAGAACGGTATCAAATATGATCAGGACAAGAGCTTCGGCGTTGAAAATCTCCGTGCCGCATTCAATCAGATTAAGGTTCTTATGGAAACAGGCTATGGCAAAAACGACGAATATATAGGTCTTGATGTAAAGGTTATGAGAACCCAGAAGCAGGAAGGCAGCTATCAGCACCTTATCAACAGCCTTAAAATTGCCAAGGCTCTTGAAGAAAAAGCCGCTAAGTTTGACTACGATTTCCAGGCAAAATGTGTTGCTGAGCGTGATTATGAAAAGCTTGAAATGTATGTAATGGAGCTTCTCATGGGTATTAACTGATTTCAAATCAAAAAAAGCATACCGTTGTGGTATGCTTTTTATTTCCGGAGAAGGAGAGATTTGCTGCCTGTTGTAACATCGGTTCATACTTCGCAAAATATTTTTGCTCGTATTCTCCGTGTTACTGCCACTCCTTATTGCTCGCTTCATCTGCCACTGGCAGCGCTCGCAAACGTCCCTCGGCCGTCAACTGCTCCAAATCACCTTCGCACCGTGTGATGGTGCTCGGTTCTTTGGCAGTTTTGGCATAAGCTTCACCATGCCAATCGCACTACGCCAAAGCTTGTGCTCTTGGGATGTCGCTCATCTTGCCGGTGCCCGGCGCTTCGAGTTCAATCTCTCCCGAAAACAAAAAAGCATACCGTTGTGGTATGCTTTTT
>JAZNBF010000104.1:0-6989 GCA_045586905.1 Clostridia bacterium | reverse complement strand
CTTGCTTTATAAAAGCTTAAACTATAAGGAGTAAAAGATGATAACCATCACTCAAAAAGAAAACTGCACAGGTTGCAGAGCTTGCGAACATGCTTGTCCGAAAAACTCCATACAAATGATACCTGACACTCAAGGATTTCTGTATCCCTCTGTCGACAAAACAAATTGCATTGATTGCGGACTTTGTGACAAAGCTTGTCATATGCAAAAACATCCAGACTCTTCCAAAGAATTTGGTGGAGAAATTTTTGTTGGCATAAACAAAAACGAATCGGAAAGACTTGCCTCTTCATCGGGCGGCATATTCTCACTTTTGGCACAACATATTTTCACCCTTGGTGGCGTTGTTTATGGCGCAGGGTTTGATTCCGATTTTAATGTTGTTCACAAAAGATGTGAAAGCGCGTCTTCTCTTTCTGAACTTCGTGGTTCAAAATATGTTCAAAGTGACGTTAAAAATAGTTTTTATTTGGCTAAAAAAGATCTTGAAGAAGGCAAACCGGTTCTTTTTACCGGTACACCTTGCCAGATTGGTGCATTAAAAGCATATTTGAAAAATGACTATGACAATCTGTATACCCAAAGCTTTATTTGTCATGGAGTACCTTCTCCTAAGGTTTGGCAGAAGTACATGAAGTTTATTGAATCTGAAAACAACAAAAAAATTTCCGGTGTAAATTTCAGAGATAAAACGCTTGGGTGGTCTAAGTATGCATATAGAATCAACTTTGAAGACGGCTCAAGCTGTTTAACTTTGCCTGAAAAAGATTTATATAGACAAGTGTTTTTAAAAAACACTTGCCTTCGTCCATCTTGTCATAACTGCTATTATAAAACTTTTGAAGCACATTCGTTATCTGACATTACCCTTGCTGACTGGTGGGGCATGAAAAAAGGCATATTATGTGAGGCTGAAGATGATAAAGGTGCTTCGGTTATTGTTGCAAACACTTCAAAGGGGAAATCACTTTTACTGTCTCTCGACGACAACATTGTAATGAAACCTGCTTCATATGATCAAACAATTGCAAAAAATCCGTCATATTATAAATCTGCTTCTGCGAGCAAATATAGGGATGCTCTTTTTGATAACCTCGAAAAAATGTCTTTTGACAAGCTGGCCAAAAAGTATGCCACAACTCATTTTAAAGTAAAGCTTACAAGAACAGCTAAAAAAGCTATAGTTAAAACAGCCTCCAAGCTTGGTATAATTGCACTGGCAAAAAAGATATTAAAAAGATAAACAGGTGGCAAGTAATGACAGATTTGTTTAAAGAATTTTTAAAATATCTTAAATTGAATATTAACGGTCAAAAACAAACTGTAACACAAGATATTTTGGCTATTGCCTATCAAGGACAGGTTGAAGGCTTTTTTGTCGATTCATTTGACCCTGTCAATAAAGCATTACTTATGCGTCAGTATTCCCATCAGATCATCAAAAATCAAAAGATTTTTGAACTTATAAAGCTTTTGGAAAGCATGGGTATAGATACAATTATTTTAAAAGGTCTTTCAGTTTCCCGCTTCTATCCGGACTATAAACTTCGCCGAAGTGCAGATACAGATATTTTGGTTGAAAAGTCAAAACTTTCTGAAATTGCTTCGCTTCTTAAAGAACGTGGTTACACTGTCTATAAAATGCGTGAAGAAGATCATCATATGAAAGTCTATAATCCACTTGCAGGTGGTATAGAATTTCACTATCGACTCTATGACGAAATTTTTGACGATCTTTGGTTTGGTAATGCTGATTTTATAAAAGAACCTTTGCAAAATTTTTACGTGGATGATTTGATTTTCAAAACTCTTGGCGTAACAGACGGTTTAATATTTTTAATATTGCATTTTATAAAGCATTATATTCTGGAATTTGTCAAGTTCAAATGGCTCTTAGACATTCTTTTCTACGCCTCTGCCAATATGGAATCAATACAGTGGGATAGGGTGTACGCCCTTACCGATAAGCTTGGTTACACCACACTTTTAAATACAATTTTTGGAACTGGCATGCATTATCTTGGATTTGACAAAATACCATTTTCAAAATTTGAATATGATTCTGAAAAGGTGGATCTTTTTGTATCAGATATTGAGTTTTGCTCATATGGAGAGAATCAGAAAAAACTGAATGGATTTTTCCATGCTCTAAATATTGAAGCAAATAAAAAACAAAATTACAAAAAATACATCACCAAATATAACAAACTCGACAAATTCCATACAATTTTTGCCGGAAGAGAGTATCTTCAGAAAGAATATAAGTTTTTGACGAAATATCCCTTTCTACTGCCTTTTGTGTGGTTTTACAGATGTGTTAAGACACTATATAATCTTTTGTCAGGCAAAAGAAAAATGTCAGATTTCGGCACAGTTATACCGCAGTTAAACGAAATCATTGAAAAACGTTTGTCAGTCATGAAAGATTTGGACATCATATAAATGTATATGCCCACAAATTCAGTTTATGTAAATCGGCACGACAAATTCCACCAAACTTCAAAATTTATCAACATTATTTTTTCTTCGCAAACCCTCAAATGACAACTTGTACACAGATTTATCCACTTTATCCACATTTGCTCTTGGCAGATTTTGCAGATTTATGTAAACCCGATTTGCCTTGTTCTCACTCATCTACTAAGCACATTTTCAAACCTTTTAGGAGAATATCCCGTGAACATAACTACCCCTCTTACAAAAGAAAAAATTATAAATTTAAAAGCAGGTGACTCTGTCACCATCACAGGAACCATCTACACTGCCCGCGATGCTGCTCACAAAAGGATGTGTGAAGCACTCAGTAGGGGAGACAAGCTTCCGTTTGACGTGGAAGGTCAAGTCATCTACTATGTCGGACCTTGTCCCGCACGTCCCGGCGAGGTCATTGGCTCTTGTGGTCCCACCACGAGCTATCGCATGGATGCCTATGCGCCCGAGCTTATATCTCTTGGCCTTTCAGGCATGATAGGAAAGGGTATGCGCTCAGACGAGGTAAAAAAAGCCTGTGTTGAAAAAGGCTCTGTATATTTTGGCGCAATCGGTGGCGCAGGCGCACTCCTTGCAAGTCATGTTAAAAAATCTGAAATCATAGCCTATGATGACCTCGGCGCCGAGGCCGTCAGAGCACTTACTGTTGAGAACTTCCCCGTAACTGTCATAATTGATGCAAAAGGGAATGATTTGTACGAAACAGGCAAAAATACTTTCAGGGAACTTGATTGATTATACAACCTGGGTATTGCATTTTCCCCTGAAAGGTATATAATATTACTATGAACATATTTTGAAAGGAGAATATATTATGGCTTCTGTAACAAAAGATACTATAATCATTGATGTTTTAAGACTTGATGAAGGTACTGCACCTTTCTTTTTTGAAATAGGCATGCATTGCCTCGGATGTCCTTCCGCAAGCGGTGAAACCATTGAAGAAGCTTGCGCTGTACATGGCGTCGATGCCGATGAGCTTGTTGAAAAACTCAACGACTATCTCAAAGACAAATAATATTGAAAAGTACAGAGGGATTTTCAACTCTCTGTATTTTTATATACAAAAGGTTAAGAAAGGCACGCTTTATGAATATTGATGCTGTAATACAAAACACATATGAATACATTTCGCAAAAAGGCTTTAAGTTTCCCAAAGATACCCTCTACAATCTTTTTCTCGCGCTTAAAACCCAACACTTTGTAATTCTCACCGGTCAGTCGGGCTCAGGCAAATCTTCTCTAGCCCGTCTTTATGCCGAGAGCATTGGAGCTACCGAAGAAAACGGACGTTTCAAAACTGTCTGTGTTGAGCCTCACTGGCATAATAGTTCACATCTGCTTGGCACTTTGAGTACAGACGGATATTTCAGAAAAGGTATTTTAACCGATTTTTTTAAAAATGCCATGCTCGATAAATCAAAGCCTTATTTCATTTGCCTTGAAGACTTCAACTCTTCCCGTCCCGGTGAATATATGGCTTTTATTCTTCATGCATTGTCTCACAAAAGTCATACACCCGAGGGCATTGCAAGCTTGCCACTGTATTCTGGCGAGTTTTTTGCAAAAGATGCTGATTCTTTAAGTCTGTATGGCAATATAAAAATCCTTGACAATCTCTACATAATTGCAACATCAGGCACCGATGAAACATCATATCCCGTCACAGACAAGGTTTTGGAATATGCTTTTCCGATAGAGATTCAGATTCCCGACATCACTTTTTCGTTCACCTATCCTGAAGACCGACCTGAACCGGCTATTCCCATTGAGGTAGACAACGAACTTTTGAAGTGTGATTTCATCACCTCGGGCGATTTTACAGATGACTTTGAAAATTCAAGAGATTTCAGCTTTGTACTCAAAAACCTCAATCAATATACTCTTGCTTCAGTTGCTCCCATTTCCATGCACACGAGAGATACCATTCTCATCTACACTTTATACAATCGCCGCTATGACATTTTCCCGCAGGAAAAAGCTATCGACAATATCATCTGTTCTAAGATTCTTCCTCATATTCACGGAGGCACCTCTGCCATACAGAAATGCCTTTCCGAACTGTTTTTGTATTGTATGACAAAAGGTGGCGAAAATGTGGAGGAATATCCCGATTCATATGCTAAAATGATGCAGGGTGGCAGCATGTATGGTTGCCGATATCCTTTAAGTGCCCAAAAAATTGCCGAAATGATGAGGAGATACGAAAATGAAGGATATGCAGGCTACTGGAAATAGCATCACTCTTTTTTCGGAGAATCTTTTACAACTTATTCGCTATACCAATTACTACACAAAAAGCGGATATTTTTCGCCCAACAGGCGGGAAATTAGTTTGATATATAGCTTTTATACCGAACTTTCAAAAATGATTCTCGTAGCCAAAACCGACACAAAATCCATGACAGAGCGTCGCGAACTGTATGATGCCTACTGTAAGATAAGGCATATGCTGTCTCAGTCCGTTTTTGTAAATGTCACACTCATCACCAAAGAGGAGCGTGACGCATACACCAAACAGACTTCATCCTCTCACTTTGCGCATATTTCAGGCTTGTATAGTAAGTGTAAATCCGAATTTCCGAGCCGGGCCCCTTCTGCTGAAATACATTCGGCAGATGTGTCGGAGTCTTTTTATAAAAGAGATGTTTTAATAGGGCTTCTTCGCAACAGAGAGCAGCTTGATATATGTCTCGGCAAAGGCTTTTATCACATTCCCTGCGAAAAGCTTTCTTTGCCGGTAGAGAATTTGTCATATGTTGCAGTATATCAATCAAAAAATCTTTATGGCAGATATTCCTGCATAGAGCATTATGGCAAAATTGATTCGTATGAGATTGTAAAACGTAAAGACATCACCGAAATCCCAAAAAATTCAGATAAAGAGTATTACAGATTTAATATATCAGAATGGAAAAAGCTCCCCAAACCCATTTCAAACAGTGGGGGAGGTGTTTGCGAAACTACCTCCGAATATTTGCTTCTTACTTCTGATGATATATGTGAATTGAGCTTTAAAGATTTGAACATATGCAAACTATATAGAACAATAAGAAAATCAATAGTTTCAAAACGCAATAAAGTAGCTTGCCGCTATCGTTATCTTACATTTGTTTTAGAGGATAATACAGTCTGTTTGTATGTTAACCGTAAAAAGCTCTATTCAGTATCCACCAAAGAATATCTCTCAAATCCGTCAAAACATTTTTGGTCAATGCTTAGTGCCGGAAAAAATAATAGAAATAAGTTATAGACAGTGAACTCTCTATAACACTTAATGAATTTGAGTTTATGATTTTAAAAAAGCACACAAACTACATGTCGCAGTTTGTGTGCTTTTGTTGTATTTAGATTATGGTATCATTTCAGAAAGCCGAACTGAGTGTAAAAAAGCTTCAGACAGAGCTTGTGAGAAACGGTTTTTCAGATATGAAAAAGGTTTCAAAGCTGTTATCTGAAGCTGAGAGTCTTGTAAAGCAGGCATCGTGGTATGATAATGAAACTAATAAATTTGTTCTGCCAGAAAATCTTGCCACAATCTTTGAAGATGCAAAGACTGTGAAGTATAATCCGAAAACAATTGTAGCTGTAGAGCTTGGTGAGAAATACAAGGGTGTGATGCCTGGTAAGGTGGATTTTGAGGTTAAGGATTATGCTGAAGTATCTGCAAACAATAAAATGTCTGTTGCTTATACTGTAGATAATAAGCCTGTTGTTGTCGTTGACAAAGATATTCTGCACGGTAAGAAAAAGAGCGAATGGGAAAAAACTGTGCGAGAATATATGAAAAAATATAGTCCATATATTCCTGTTAATGGTCAGTCAATAAAATTCACTACTACAAGCAGAAATGAGTTTACACATTCTGAATATACACAAATTTTGGAAGATACCGACGATTTAAAATATAAAGACAAACTTATGTTTGGCGGTAATTTGGACGAAGTTTTGTCTGCTTCTTCAGATTATGTTAATGAAAAACCGAATCATGAGAGAGATGACGATATTGTCGGATTTGGACGGGGAAAAATACTGCTTAAAATAGGCAAGCGTGGTTATTCTGCTGATGTCTTGGTTGCAATTTCTAAAAATGGTAGTGCAAAATTTCACGACCTTGTATCTATGGAACCTGTTTCTTTGCAAATAAAAAAGGAGGGTCATAAAGATGCCCGTATAGGAGAATCCTATAGAAATGGGCGACCCGCCTCTGATAATATTTTATCACAACAAAATCCGATTGTCAATGCAAAGTCTGCTATTTCTCACAAGACTGCGATTGCATTAAAAGCTCTTGCGAAGTTTACCGGTGTAAATGTCGGATTTGCAAACAATGTTACGGATGCTGACGGGCGAGCAGTTGACGGTGTGTATGACAGTGAGACAAAGCAGATTACACTTTCTTTAAATGCTCAGAAGCCTATACTTTTTACAGCTGTTCACGAGTCGATGCATCACCTGAGAAGCTACAATCCGCAGTTATATGCATTTTTGTCGGGCAA
>JAZNBF010000103.1:0-5685 GCA_045586905.1 Clostridia bacterium | reverse complement strand
GGTAATGAGCTCATCAAAAACCTTGCTCTTCTCGGTGTGGGCAAAATCGTTATTGTCGACATGGACAAGATTGAACAGACCAACCTCACCCGTTCTATTCTTTACAGAATGAAAGATGTTGGCAAGTATAAATCTCAGGCTGCGGCAGAAGCCGCAATGGAAATCAATCCCGATGTAAAGGCGATATGTCTCAATCAGAACATCGTGACAGACATAGGTCTGGGAGTTTTTCGCGGCATGGATGTTGTTCTGGGAGGTCTTGATAACCGTGAAGCGAGACTTGCCATAAATCAGTCGTGCTATAAGGTGAATAAACCCTGGATTGACGGAGCAATTGAAGTGTTGAACGGATTTGCAAGAGTGTTTGTGCCACCCGGCCCCTGCTATGAGTGCACAATGACAGAAACCGACTGGAAGCTTATCAACAAGCGTAAGTCGTGTGCTCTTTTAACTCATGATGAGATGCTGGAAGGAAAAACTCCGACCACACCCACATCTTCTTCTATTATTGCGGGCGTTCAGGTGCAGGAAATGCTGAAGCTTCTGCATAATGACAGAAATCTTCCCACACTTGCAGGCAAGGGATATGTTTTCAACGGTCTCACACACGATTCGTTTGTGGTGGAATATCAGTTAAAAGATGACTGCATGAGTCACGATTTGTATGACAACATAAGGGAAATGGACTGGTCTGCGAGGGAAGTGACAATAAAGGATGTTTTAATGCAGGCGTCAGAAGACCTTGGTGACGGAGCAATAATCGAGTTTGACCGTGATGTTGCTACAACAGCAAGCTGTGTTTGCGGACACAAAAAAGACATATTCAACACTGTGAACCGTTTGCGCGGAAAGGATGTTGTGTGTGAAAAATGCGGAAAATCGATGCAGTTTGAGACAATACACACAATAAAAGGCGGAGAAGATTTCCTTGACAAAAAATTATATGAAATAGGCATACCTTTATATCATATCATTGCAGTAAGAAAAGGTATGAAATATATGTATTATGAACTGACAAAAGATAAAAATGAAGTGTTGGGAGGTTTGTTTGAATGAATGCAAGAATGAGGAGAATTGCCTCTGACTACGAACAAATAAAGAAAAGCTTTTCAAACCATAAAAACATTGTGGTGGAACCAATTGGCGAAGAACCTGCCGAAAAGTACAGAGTTACATATTATGTGAACGGTATATACCTTCTTGAAGACGGAAGAATAGAAACTCTCGGCAAGCATGTCGTTATTATTACTCTTCATGCCGAATATCCGAGATATAAGCCGATTTGTACTATTGCCACACCTATCTGGCATCCCAATTTCAGAGACGGTCAGATTTGCATTGGTGACATCTGGGGTGCAGGCGAATCGCTTTGTGATATCATCGTCAATATTGGTGACATGATTCAGTATAAATCGTGGAATTCATTTAGCCCTCTTTCGGCAGATGCAGCAGAATGGGCAATTGCAAACAAACATCTGTTCCCGGTTGGTAATGTCAATTTGTGGACAGGCGAGGAAGAAGACGGTACAGTAAAAAAAGATTTTGACATCGATCTTTTTGATGAAACCGACACAAGCGACGAAGAAAAAACAGAAAATGTTTTGGATGAGGCACAAGATAACGAGAGCGTGGCAGAAGCTGTTTCTTCAGCTGGGCAAGTCCCCTCTTTTGAGGCTATGGCACCTGATACAGCTCAGGCTCCTTCTTCTTTTAGTGTGGCTGAAAAAGATGATGAAAATGATTTCGAAATAACTGCCGAAGAACTTGTGGGCATAGATTTTGTTCCCACAGCAGTAAGAATGCAGGGCAGTCAATATGGTGCTACTGCAAAGGGTGGCAAGGTCAACTTCAAGACCGTATTTATGAAAGGTATTTTATACGGTCTTATAGGTGGTATTCTTGCGTGGCTGTTGCAGGAATTTGTGTTTAATGTTGACGCCCTCACCATTTTAACCGATTGGCTTGGCGAAACATTATATACTGCAAACGAGACGGATGTAGCGACCGCTCTCAGGTTAAGTTCTGCAGTTACCTTCTGCGCAGTGGGTCTGGCTATTGGTGCTATTATGGGCATGGGCGAAGGTATATACTACGGTTCGTCAAACAATGCGGCAAAATATGCAGGCATTGGTGCCGGATTGGGCTTGGGACTTGGCTTTGTAAGTGGATTTATTGCACAGATGATTTATTCTGCACTTCTCAGCGACACTTCAGAATACACCTCCGACATCTATCTTGCAGTAGTGCGTGCTTTGGGTTGGGGTATTCTCGGCGGTGGAATCGGCATTTCTATCGGTCTTATAAAACCCGAAAAAATGCGTATTTTAAACTGTTCGCTTGGCGGACTTGCCGGTGGTTTTGTTGGTGGTTTTCTGTTTAATTTCATCAGCGCATCTGTAACGGTTAGTGAAAACGATAGCGGTATGATTCCAAGACTTGTAGGCATTATACTTATGGGTGCTTTGATAGGTCTTGGCATAGGTCTTTTGGAACAGTTTGCCAAAGCAGCATGGCTTAAGGTTATCAGAGGCGAATTTGAAGGCAAGGAATATCTCGTGTTCGAAGGAACAACGAGCATTGGTAACAGCGGAAAGAATACTATTGTGTTGTTTAAAGACAAGCTTGTTGCACCAAACCATTGCGAAATTATTCAGGAAGGAAACAAATATGTGCTTGTTGATAAAGGTTCGCCGATGGGCACTGTTGTAAACGGAATGCGCATAACACGACATGTTTTGAAACAGGGTGATGCAATTGCCATAGGCAATTCCGTTCTTGTGTTTAACACAAAATAATGTGGGGAGAGATGAGTAGCATGAAGTGTAGAATTATATGTATGGTTCTTTTGTCTGTGCTGCTTATCTCTTTTTCTGCTTATGCAATAAACTTTACCCCCGAAGAAACATTCAATTCGGTTGTTGTTGTATATGCAGAAACAGGAGTGGGCAGTGGTTTTTCAATTAAAGAAAACCTTGTTATCACAAATGCGCATGTTGTTGGAGACAGCAAAATTGTTGCAGTTGTGCTATATGACGGAACCAATATCGAAGGAACAGTAATAAAAACCGATGAGGT
Source organism: Clostridia bacterium (assembly GCA_045586905.1). Lineage (GTDB taxonomy): Bacteria > Bacillota > Clostridia > UMGS1810 > UMGS1810 > RGIG1828. The sequence continues at coordinate 2,610 of JAZNBF010000103.1, read as the reverse complement.
AAAAGATCTGGCTCTTATCAGAGTAGACAAATCGTTGGTGCCTCTGAAAATATCCGAAGAAAGCAAGGGTGTCGGTCAGGAGGTTTATGCCATCGGAGCACCGAAGGATATGCCCTACACGCTTACAAAAGGCATCATTTCTGCGCTTGGCAGAAAAATCGGACAAAACACATACATCCAGATTGATGCTTCGGTAAATTCGGGAAACAGCGGAGGCCCCTTGGTCAATGACGAGGGTGATGTGCTGGGAATAATTACCCTGAAGGCAAGTGATGCTGAGGGAATCGGTTTTGCACTGGAAGCATCGGAGCTTCTTCTGTTTGCAGAAAATGCCGAAGATTTGACGGATGCCGACACAAACGAAGCTTTTGAGCAAAAAGATGAAGAGTTAGCAGAGCTGAAAAAGCAAATTGATTTTTTGAAGACAACGGTTATAGTTTTGGCAGTGCTGCTCGTTGTGTCACTGCTGACGAATCTGAAAACAAGGGTGAAAAAAAAGAAGAAAGACGAATATGATTTTGAAATTGAAATTGAGGAGTAAAAGTAATGAAGAAATCAAAGACAAAGTCGAAAAAGATTTCCGGTAAAGATATAACTCCGGATTTGCCTCAGAACATAGTTCCGATTGGTGAGAGAGTTTATGAAGATAAAAACATATACATACACCAGAAAGTGTATGATCAGATACATAAATTTTCACAAAGTAAAACCGAGAATGAACACGGTGGTATTCTGGTGGGCAGAGTGCTGAATGAAATGGGAAAGGAAAACACCATTATTGAGGGTTTCATAGAAGCAAAATATAATTCTGCCACACCAACTACACTGACATTTACACATGAAACTTGGGAGCACTTCCATTCGGAAATAGGCAGAAAATATAAAGACAAAAAAATTGTGGGCTGGATTCATACTCACCCGAATTTCGGGATTTTTCTGTCGGAAAATGACAGATTTATACAAGAAAACTTTTTTAAAGACACAAATCAGATTGCCTATGTTGTAGATCCCATACAAAAGGATGAAGGATTCTTTTTCTGGATAGGAGAAAAGCTGGAGAGGTGCCCAGGATTTTATCTGTTCGATAAAAACGGTGTCAGAATAAAGCAAAAAATATGGAATGCCGAGGACGCTTCAGATGACATTGCCATAGAACCGGACAGAAAAATAAATGTGTGGGCAATAGTTTTAAGTGTTTTGCTTGTTGTCAATCTTTTAGCATCTCTGATGCAGGCAAGCAGAATAAAAAAACTTGAAAAGCAAATTGATGACCAGAACATCGTGCTTCAATATTGCTTACTTGCCCCCAGGGGAATACCCGATGTTTCTTTTATGGCAGATAATATAAGAATGCAAATTGAAATGCAGAACAAGGCAAATCAGCAGGTTTCTCAGAGTGAGACAAATCAGTCTGTGAAATCGGATGCCGCGAAGACAGAAGAGTCCGGCGAGAAAAATCCCGAACAAGGAACCGAAAACAATAACGAAACACCTGAAGAAACAGGAGATAACGGAGGTAATGAATAATGGATTTTACAGGAAAAGTTTGTCCTTATTGCAAAACAGAATTTAAAGAAGGCGACGACATTGTGGTGTGCAGCATTTGTGAAATGCCACACCACAAAGATTGCTGGATAGAAAACAAGGCTTGCACCACTTTTGGATGTACAGGAACAATTGTCGGTGCAGAGCAATATGCAGATGCCGTAGAAAACGGAAGCTTTTGTTCGAAATGCGGAGCTCCTATGAAAGAAGGACAGAAATTCTGTGCCACATGCGGAACTCCGGCAGGTGCAACAGGAGAACCTCATTTTCGCGTTGCGGGTGCATATGCTCCTGCGCAGAATGGACAGCAGAGCACATACATGCCTTCCCAGACGCAATATGCTCCCCCTCAGGTGCAATACACTCCTCCCCAGACGCAATATGCTCCTTCACAACAGCCTTACGCTCCTCAATATAGTGTACCGCAAAGCCCGGGTGCCCAATATGGTCAGGGATATGGCGCATATGGTCAGCAACAGCAAAACGTGGATCCGGATTTCTATTCTTTCATACGCTCAAACCAGACATATTATGCGTCATCATTCCAGAAAATGCAGGCAACCAACTCCAGCGCATCATGGAACTGGTGCAGCTTTTTATTCAGTGCATACTGGTTGGCATACAGAAAAATGTATGGCATTGCCGCTGCATATGCAGTAGTTTCCTTTGTGCTTGGTTTAATCCCCGGCATTGGAGCTGTTTTAGGGTTTGCAATGTCTATCTGTGCCGGTATATTCGGAAATCATTTTTATAAACAATATGTAGACGGAGAATTACAGATAGCAAGAAACATGGACATGGTAAACAAAAATGCCTATATTGCCAAAAAAGGCGGCACAAGTCTCGGTGCAGTGTGGGCGTTTATTGGCATAATGTTTTTGCTTGGACTGATTGCCGGCAGCAGTATATAAGGAGATATAGCTATGGACGACAAATCAATTGAAATAATTGAGCAGGAAAACATAAAAGGCAGTGCAGAGGTTGTTGCACTGCCCATGAACTTTGTGTCTGTGGGAACTGTGGAGCATGACAGTGTCAAGGTGTATATCAAACAGGATGTATACA
>JAZNBF010000102.1:0-28523 GCA_045586905.1 Clostridia bacterium | reverse complement strand
CTGGCAGGCCAATATAGAGCGCACTTGTGCGCAGCCAGTAAAGGGTAGGGCTATGCCCGAAAATGAAATACCACCCGCTATGCGGGTGGATATTTATTTATTCTTTATTGTTATACTCATCAAGTGCCTTGTTAAAATTCTCCCATTGCTCTTTGCTCGGACGATAGTTGGCATCAGATCCGCAACGGATGCTCGGAGCAGTTCCGTCAGAATGCCAGAAAGGCGACAGATCATCTTTTTCATATTTCAGCCTGTCTTCTTTAAGTTTTAAATCGGGAATTTCATATGCATTGCCACCGTCAAGTATGCTTCTGTGTGCCATAATGGCAACCGACGCCAGTCGGGTTGCGAAGTATTCGTCCATTTCGGGACGGGTGCCCGAACGGATATGGTTCAAAAATTCTCTGGCCACAATAAAGTCGCTGCCGCCGTGCCCTGCTTTTCTAATCAGTGCTTCATCCTTGTCTTTAAACTCACACTGATAGCATGTGTGCGCCTGACTTCCTTTGGGTACATCCCACTGATTGTAGTTGAGGTTTATCATACTTTCTGTACATCGTATGTTTTCAATTTGACCCTTTTCACCACATATGCGATACGAATTTTCTTCTGCGCCAAAGCCTGCGCACCCCGTTACACGAAATACCGATTTGTCGTCATTGAGGCAAGTGATAATTGCCGCCTTATCCCCGCTATAACCTATTCTCAGGCAATCGGGCGGTAATGGGGCAAATACAGGCATCGCAGACACTCTCACAGGTTTTGAGCCTGTTGCATACATAAGAGGAGCCAATGAATGAGTAATATAATAAGACCTTGGCAGATAGTTTCTCCAGTGATTTTCACTATCATAAAGATACATCTCTTTAGCAGAATATGGGTTAAACGGATGGTTGTATTCACCTTCTGCAAATAAGACCTTGCCAAGAGAACCTTCTTCATAAACTCTCTTCATCTCACGGTTAAAGCTCATAAACGGATAGTTTTCGGCAAGCATGAAAAAAGCTTTACTTTTTTCGGCGGCACGAACCAGTGCCACACCCTCTGCCATGGTGCTGTTGGAAGTGCACTCGCAAAGCACATGGATGTTTTTTTCAAGACATTTTATTGCAAACGAAGCATGCTCGTGAAAATAGTTCGCTATAAACACTGCGTCCATGGGATGTTCTATAAAATCATCAAAATCCAAATATGCTCCCACCGAAGTGCCGAGTTTTTCCGATATCATATTAAGCTTTTGGGGGTTTTTATCACAAACAGCAACAACATCTGCATTGTTTGCCAGGAAATGATGGATAAAGGAAGACCCGCGTTTTAATCCAAAAATACCTATACGAATATTACTCATAATATAAACCCTCCTTCAATCCAAAGTATAACACGATATTTTGATAAATGATATGGAAAATTTTTATTAAAATATGTAATATTTCTTCTTTTTTGTTGTAATAGTAAATGATATTTGATACAATATAAGCACGGGAGTTGATAAAATGGACAATCAGAACATCTGTAAATTTGTTACTTATCAGAACACCGAGAAAATCACAACCACAAATTTTGTCCTGGAATGTAACACGTCATATGAAAAAAAGATGCACCTTCGCAAAAATCATATGATGTGCCTCGTCACAGGTGGCACAGGGAGATTTTGTTGCGAGCTTTACGAAAAAGAGCTTAAAAAAGGTGACATGTTCTTTCTTTTCTCTGGAAGTATCTCCGGGATATTAAACACAGGCAACCTGCAATATATGTATGTGAGCTTCTCTGGACTGCGTTCCGACGAGCTCTTCAGACGATTTGGTATTTCGCCCGGTTGCAGTGTGTTTACAGACTATCAGGAACTCATCCCTTTCTGGCAGAACTGCCTGAGCAAAGCCAACGAAAAAAACCTGGATTTAATAAGCGAAAGCGTGCTTATGTATAGCTTTTCGCAGATGTCGGCAGAAAAAAATGACTCAGAACATCATTTGATTGGCGATATTTTAAAATATGTCGAAGATCATTTTTCCGATTTCGGCATTTCTCTTTCCAAAACTGCACAAGTCCTTGGCTATAACGAAAAGTATGTCTCCAGAGTTTTCAAGAAGAGCATGGGCATGTCCTTTTCGGAATATCTTAAAAATGTAAGGCTACAGCATTCAATTTTTTTGATAGATCAGGGCATCACAGCAGTGAAAAACATTGCATTTTTGTGTGGTTATCAGGACCCACTTTATTTTTCCAATGTGTTTAAAAAAGCAGTAGGTACTTCACCGAGTGATTTTATCAGCCGACGAAAAAACGAAGAAACTGAAAAACTAAACTAAAAAATTCCCTATATATCAGACAATGCCTTCACAATTTCAGCAGTCATTTGCAGATGAAAAGGCGTTTGGTTTAAATTTTAGAAGAAGGGAAGAGGTGCAATGAAAACTGTTTTTGTTGTAAACCCCTGTGCCGGCCAAGGCAAAAATGCCGCAAGGCTTATTGATTCAATCGAAAAACACATACTTTCCGAAAATCCCGATGCACAAATATATGTCACGAGATGTGCCGAAGATGCAAGAGCTTTTGTAAATGATTTTTGCAAAACCTATGGTCCTGCCCGTTTTATTGCATGTGGAGGCGATGGCACATTAAATGAGGTTTTAAACGGTGCCATAGATTTCAAAGATGCACAAATCGGCGTGATGCCTTTTGGCACCGGCAACGATTTTTGTCGCAATTTTGATGCAGACTTTGACTTTTCAAGCATAGAAAATCAGCTAAGCGGAAGCACTGTCAAATGTGATGCAATACACTACACCACCATCATAGACGGAGTAAAAAAAGAAGGCTATTGTGTCAACATGATAAACATCGGCTTTGACTCTAATGTTGCCGATATGTGTGCAGAGATGAAGAAAAAACCGTTTGTATCAGGCTCAATGGCATACTTTCTTTCCATTTTAACTGCCATGATTAAGAAAAAAGGAGCCAATCTTTCAATCGAAATTGACAATGAACCCGTCTATTGCGGCCCACTTCTTTTAACCTCTGTTGCCAATGGCAGCTTTTGTGGCGGAGGAATACAGTCAAATCCTCTCGCCATGGTAAGTGACGGTGTTATGAATGTCAACATCATTAAAAACATCAGACGAATTCAGTTCATCCCACTTTTACCTCACTATATGAACGGTACCATTCTCGATGTTAAAGACATAGACCGTTATCTCATAAATAAAGATTGCGGAAAAATAACCATCAAACCTTGTGGCGGAAAAATGCGCATGTGCATCGACGGAGATATTATCGATGCAGGGGAAACCACCCTCGAAGTAATACATAACGCTTTCAGTTTTATAAGCTCAAACACATCGGAAGATAATAAAGATAATAGTGTGAAACACATCGATTTTGCAAAAGAAAAATAACAAGTAAGCTTTAGTTTGTATATCGACAAAAATTTTTGTCCCTGACTTGACAAAATCATAAGCCAAAAATTGTCGGATGTTTTAAAAAACTTTTTAAAGGGGGATTAAGGTGAAATATAATACCTATATATTTGATTTTGATGGTACTTTAGTTGATTCTATGCCATCATTTATTTCTGTCATGTTGAGAATTCTGGATGAAAATGGCATAAAATATGAGGATGATATTATAAAAATTATTACCCCATTAGGATATGACGGAACGGCACAGTATTTTAAAGAATTAGGTATTTCTTTATCAAAAGAAGAATTACTGAAGTTGATGAACGAGTATGCGTATAATGAGTATGCATACAAAATTCAGGCAAAACCAAATGTTGTTTCGGTTCTTGAAAAACTAAAAAACTCAGGAGCAGACCTTAATGTCCTTACAGCTAGTCCTCATAGAGTGCTTGATGTGTGTTTAAAAAGAATAGGAATATATGATTTGTTTACAAATGTATGGTCTTGTGATGATTTTTCAACCACAAAGGCTAATCCGGAAATATATAAAAAAGCTGCTGAAAAAATGGGAAAACCTGTTGGTGAAATTCTCTTTCTTGATGATAATTATAATGCAGACAAAATAGCAAAAATCGCCGGAATGAAGGTGTGTGGCGTGTTTGATAAGTCCTCGTCTGATTATGCGGATGATATTAAGTCCATTACAGATCATTATATATATGATTTTTCTGAATTACTTGGTATTGATAAATAATATTTTTGTCCCTAACTTGACAAAATCATAGTAAGAATGTCGAATTTTGACGAAAGGAATAAGCTATATGTTTATACATGAATTATATTTTTATTACATTTCGTTAAAAACGGAATTTGTAGATATTGATACATATAGAGAATGGCTGAATAAGGCGTTTCTTGATGATAACAACAAAGAAGATATTCTTTTAGAACTGCAATTTTGTACTGATAACATAGAAAAAACAATAGAAGAAATGCAAATTTACATAAATAATAGGCAAATTTCAATAGATTATCACGCTGTTATGAAAATGATAATAAGTGAACTGAAAGAACAATATAAGAATAAAACAATGCTATACCAATTAACAAAGAAACTTTATAATATTTGGACAATGTTTCCTGAAAACATATCTTCTGAAAAGCCTTTTATAATTTTAAATTCAATAGATGACCCTTGGTCATGGAATGATGAAGAGCGAGTTGAACAAGGTATAGAGAAATTAATAAAGTATTATGATTAATTTTTTGTTACTAACTTAACACGATGTTTCACTGGAGAAGACTGGCATCTAGATTATACAGTCTTTATATAAAGACTGTTGAAAATACAGAATAATAAAAGGAGAAAATTTATATGAATTGGAAAAATGAACTTTTTAATGAAAATGAAAAACCTCTTGATAAATTAGTTGATGGATATAGCCATACATCTGTTTTCCGCACGATTGCATTTGTTGGTGACAGTCTTTCTTCAGGAGAGTTTGAAACTCGTGACGAAAACAGCAAACCTGGATATCATGATCTCTATGAATATTCGTGGGGACAGTATATTGCCAGAAAAAACGGACTTAAAGCATATAACTTTTCGAGAGGCGGAATGACTGCTAAAGAATACATGGAGAGTTTTGCTGAAGCGAACGGTATGTGGGAGTCAAATAAAGCCTGTCAGGCATATGTAATAGCATTAGGTGTTAATGATATATACAACAATAACATGGAAATAGGCAGCATAGAAGACATAGATGAAGAGAACTTTTCAAACAATAAACCAACTTTCGCCGGCTACTATGGTGCCATTATTCAGAGATACAAACAAATCTCTCCCGATGCAAAGTTTTTCTTAGTAACATTTCCGAACTCCAATACTCCTCAAAGAGATGATAAAACACATGGAATGATAAATCTTTTGTATTCTTTTGCTCAGCATTTTGACAATTCATATGTTATAGATTTATATAAACATGGACCTGTATACGATGAAGAATTCAAGAAAAAGTTTTTCATGTACGGTCATATGAATCCAAGTGGATATATTTTGACAGCGAGAATGATTGATTCATACATAGACTATATCGTTCGACATAATCCTGACGATTTTAAAACGATAGCGTTTGTTGGTACAGATATTAAGTACAAATGATTTCCAGGGCTGACTAATCAGCTTATCAATAAAATGTTAATTGAGGTTTAGATTATGGAATATGAAAATTTAATCACAGAAAGATATTCAGTAAGAGATTTCAAGCCTGAACATTTGTCTTCAGAAGTTATTTCAAAAATTCTGGAGGCTGCCCACAAGGCGCCGACAGGCTGCAACTATCAGCCACAGAGAATTCTGGTGTTAAATAATGAAAGCAGTTTGGAAAAACTGAAAAAATGTACAAAATGTCACTTCAATGCACCCACTGCAATGCTTGTATGCTACAACGAAGACGAAAGCTGGAAAAGGGTGTATGACGGTGCTCTTTCTGCACCTGTTGATGCTGCAATAGTTGCAACTCATATGATGCTTGCCGCCCATAATGTGGGTGCAGGATGCTGTTGGGTTATGCACTTTGACCCTTTCTGCATGGCGAAAGAGTTTAATATTCCAAAAAACATCAAACCACTTGCTCTTCTGGTTATGGGATACCCGTCAGATGCATCAGAACCACTTGAGATGCATAATAAATTCCGCAAACCCGAAGAAATTGTGATTTATGATCAGTTTTAATTTGCCCATTTAATAAAAGAAGAGAAATGATGCAGAATTTCTGAAACACTATTTTCTCCAAATTTGTTGTAATCTGCCTCACAATGTAGTACAATATGTCTGTAAACTTGTCTGTGAAGCAGATGTCACATTTTTAAAAAACAGAGAATATGAAGTCCCTGTCTGCTCTTCAAAAAACAATTACGCCATACGGTGTGGATGAGTCAGAAAAAACACAATGCAGAGTTTCCTCCTCCCACTGTATGAATCGGTAAACATGGTATTTTTAAATTTATTAAGAAAGGAACTGATATGTACAAATATTTGCTTTGGGATATAGACGGAACAGTGCTCGATTTTCTTGCTTCAGAGGCATATGCCATAAGAGCTCTTTTCAAAAAATATAATATAGGCGAGTGCAGTGACGATATGCTCAATATGTATTCGTCAATAAATGTAAAATACTGGCAGATGCTCGAGCGAAACGAACTTACCAAATCAGAAATTCTCGTTGGAAGATTTCACGAGTTTTTTGAAAAGATAGGTGTGGATGTGTCTGTCGCCGAAAGCTTTAACGATGACTATCAGTCCACCCTTGGCGACTATGCTGTGTTTGTTGACAAAGCAAAGGAGACTCTTCTTTCCCAAAAGGGAAAATACACTCTTGTCGCTGTCACAAATGGCACAAAGGTTGCCCAGGAAAAAAAGCTTAAGCTTATGGGACTCGATAAGGTCTTCGATGCTATTTTTATTTCAGAAAATGTAGGTGCCGAAAAGCCAAACAAAGAGTATTTTGACCATGTCTTCACCTCTCTTGGCATCACCTGCAAAAAAGAAGTGCTCATCATAGGCGATTCCCTCTCGAGCGACATGAAGGGTGGGGCACAGGCAGGCATTGACACCTGCTGGTATAACCCTTCACACAAGAGCAACACCCTGGGCATTTCTCTTACATACGAAATTGATGACCTCGCAAGACTTTCAGATTTTGTCTTAGTATAAATCAAATCCAAAATCAAGACAGATCGGTGAAGATAGATAAAAACAAAAGAAGGTGCACTAATTTGAAAAAGACAAAAAAACTTTTAAAATTTCTCATCTGTGTGGTAATCATTGCCATTGTGTGGCCCATCATTTCTCTGGGTGCAGAATTTATATCTCTCACAAGCTACAATGGTGATGATATAGAATTTCAGGTTGAGCAGGGAGCCTTTGCATCCGATGTCGCCGCCGACCTCGAAGAACTTGGCGTTATAAAAAGCAAATACACCTTCCTGGCAAGACTAAAGCTCATGCCCGATGAAAAATCTTCTATTTATCATGGCACTCATATAATATCAAAAGGCATGACTCTGGGTGATGTTTTAAAAGAGGTCACCACTATGCCTGAGGCAGATGATACGCTGACTTTTTCCATTCCCGAGGGCTACTCGGTAGATATGATAGCTAAGAAAGCCGAAAAAGAAGGTCTGTGCACCTATGATGAATTTATACACTCTGTCAAAAATGACAGTTTTGACTATGAATTCATAAAACACATCCCCGATGCAGATTATAGATATAAGCTTGAGGGTTTTCTTTTCCCCGACACCTATGAGTTTTTCAAAGACGACGGGGCACATGAAATAATAGACAAAATGCTTTCTGTGTTTGAAAGGGAATACAAAAAGTATTTTTCGGGTTATGACGATATGTTCAGACTTGTGACAATTGCATCAATGGTAGAAAGAGAAGCTGCTTTGGAAGAGGAATGTCCCCGCATTGCAGGTGTCATATCAAACCGACTCGAAAAAGATATGCTTCTTCAGATTGATGCCACTGTTGTATATGCCAAATCGTCAGGAAGATATGATATTCCTGTTTTGTCATATGCCGACCTCGAAGTAGCATCACCCTACAACACCTATCTCAATGGCGGCCTGCCTCTCGGACCTATCTGCAACCCGGGTGTAAAAGCTATCAGGGCAGCAGCTTCGCCCGAGAAACATGAATGGCTTTACTATCACACCGATGAGGAAAAGGCAGACGGAAGCCATATTTTCACCAAAACCTTTGATGAACACATCGCAACAATGAATTGATTTTCGGGAGGAGTTTATGAACATTTTGCTTGATTTGTTTCTCACCTTTGCGCGCATAGGAGGCTTTACCTTTGGTGGCGGCTATGCCATGCTTCCCATGATACAAAAAGAAATTGTAGCGCGCAAAAAATGGGCAAGCGACGAAGATGTCCTCAACTACTATGCAATAGGGCAGAGCACACCCGGCGTCATCGCTGTCAATGTTGCCACCTTCATAGGTTACAGACATAAAGGCATACCAGGTGCAGTTGTTGCCACTCTCGGTGTTATATCTCCTTCAATTTTAATCATAACCGTAATTGCGGCGTTTGTGCGCAACTTTCTGGAATATGAAGTGGTTTCCCATGCACTCGGTGGCATAAATGTGGCAGTTGCAGTTCTCATCGTTTCTGCTGTCATCAATCTCTGGAAAAAAGGCGTGAAAAATATTTTTGGATTTTTCATGTTTGCGCTTGGTTTTTTGGTTTCTGTGTTTACAAACTGGTCACCGGTAGTTGTTGTAATAACTGCCATAGTTTTCGGCATTATATATGGCAGCATCGAGGGCAGAAAGGCAGGTAAAAGCAAATGAAAACACTTTTAATACTTGCCTTTGAGTTCTTCAAAACCGGACTTTTCGCTGTTGGTGGCGGCCTTGCCACACTTCCTTTCCTCTACGATATGTTTGAGCGCTACGATTGGCTCGACTCCTCAATTGTGACTGACATGATAGCAATTTCCGAGTCCACTCCCGGTCCCATAGGTGTCAACATGGCAACCTACCTTGGCTACAATGCAGGCTTCACCATTGGCGGCATCGGTGCAGGCATAATCTCGGGCATTGTCTCAACCTTGTTTCTGGTTTTGCCATCGGTCATTGTCATCATCATAGTTGCTCAGATGCTTGACCGCTACAAAAACAGTTCCGTCATCGACAATGCTTTCAAAGGCTTGCGTCCTGCTGTCTGCGGACTCATTGCCTCGGCGGCACTTTCTGTTTTTGTTTCTGCTTGTCTCAACACAGAACTCTGTGATATAACAGGAAATTATTTGTCTTGCATCGACATAAAAGCACTTGTGCTTTTCGCAGTGCTTTTTCTTGTCAATCTCAAATTCAAACCTCACCCGATTTTTCTTATAGTTCCTGCAGCTGTTGTGGGAATCATGTTTAAAATGTAAATGCTTGCAAAAATATATCTTAAGTGATATAATTTATGTATATAAATCTATTACACAAAGGAGGTCCCCATATTATGTGGATTTGTCCGGTATGTCAAAAAGAAAATATAGACAATGCTCATTTTTGCCTTCACTGCATGCAGGGAAAGCTTTGCTCCAATTGTCAGACTCCTTTTTCAGGAGATGTGTGCAGCCAATGCGGCAAGGATGACAGTGTAAACTCCTGGATGACAGAGAGTGAATATGAAGAATATAAAAATTCAATCGTCGCTGCTGCAAAAGAGATGAGGGCAGAAGAGCCTCAAGCAGAAGAGACCGAATCACCTCAGGCCGATGCAGAAGAGCCTCAGACAGAGGATGCCGAATCACCTCAGGCCGATGCAGAAGAGCCTCAGGCAGAGGATGCCGAAGCACCTCAGGCCGATGCAGAAGAGCCTCAGACAGAGGATGCCGAAGCACCTCAGGCTGATGCAGAAGAGCCTCAGGCAGAGGATGCCGAAGCACCTCAGACCGATGCAGAAGAGCCTCAGGCAGAAGATGCCGAAGCTTCACAGCCCGAAGTTGAAGAAGCTCCCAAAAAGAAAAAAGGCAAAGTATTTCTCTGGATACTTGTAATTGCCCTTATTCTGTCAGCTTCCGTCTATGCAGGTTACACATACATATACCTCCCCTATATGTCAAATGCCATCACTTCCGATGCACAGGGTGACCTCTCTTCCGAAAGCGATGCCATGCTCGATTCCGCAGCATTTTCCGACGCACTTGTCGGATCCGATGCCGAAATATATTCAGATGCACTTGCAAATATCGAAGAAGGCAAATACTACGAAGCCTACAACAATTTAAGACAAATCAGTGCCTATACCCAGGCAAAGCATCGCTTGGGAGATGTAGCCACTGCTTTTGCCCGCCATTTCTCTTCCGGCTATAACCACACTGTTGCCCTTCTGTCAGATGGCACACCCGTGGCAGCAGGCAGCAATGAAAGCGGCAAATGTGACATAGGCGGTCTTTTGAATGTCACTCAGGTTTCAGCAAGAGGCGCTCATTCTGCTATTCTTCGCAACGATGGCACAGCAATAGCCATTGGTTCCAATTCAGTTGGACAGTGCAGTGTAGATAACTGGACTTCTCTTACCGACATAAAAGCAGGCAATGAACACACTCTGGCTCTAAAACAAGACGGCACCGTTGTTGCAACAGGCAACAATTCCAAAGGTCAGTGCGATGTATCGGAATGGACCGATATAATACAAATTGCGGCAGGCTCCATGCACAGTGTCGCTCTCCGTTCAGATGGCACCGTTGTTGCAGTAGGTGACAACGAATACGGTCAGTGCGATGTATCCGAATGGAGAAACATTGTCGGAATAAGTGCCGGCGAGTGGTACACAGTAGGTCTCCGTTCAGACGGAACCGTTGTTGCAACAGGCAGCAACAATTACGGTCAGATAAATGTTGACCGTTGGCGCAATATAGTCTATGTTTCAGCAGGCCTCTGGCACACAGTTGGTCTCAAAGCCGATGGCACCGTTGTTGCAGTAGGTTCCAACGAATTTGGCGAATGTAATGTCTCCGGATGGGAAAACATTGTGAGCGTATCTGCCGGAGGCTATCACTTCACAACAGCTCTCACATCTGATGGCAAAGTTCTTGCAATAGGTGACAACACTCACGGTCAGTGTTATTGTGTTGGCTGGATGGGTATCGGAGCATAAATATTTTAAATGAAAGAAGCACATAACATGGATCTCTGTCATCGCACATATGCACAAGTCAATTTAAAAAATATTCTGTACAATGTAGAGCAAATCAAAAATAGTCTGGACAGTGGTGTCAGAGTTATGCCCATAATAAAAGCCGATGCCTATGGCCATGGTGCAACAGAGGTTGCAAAATATCTCGACTCCGTTGCCGATTGCTATGGTGTTGCACTCGTGGAAGAGGCAATTGAGCTTCGTGAGAGTGGCATCACAAAACCGATTCTTGTTGTCGGAACAGTTCCTGCTCCATGCTTTAAAGATGCAATCGAAAACGACATAATTGTTCCAATCTATACTTCAGATATGGCACAGGAGCTTTCGAAAGTGGCAACAGGCCTTGGCAAAGAGGCAAAAATTCATCTTGTGCTCGACACAGGCATGAACAGAATAGGCATGAGTTGCGATGATGCATCTCTGGCAACTTCTGAAAAAATCAACTCTCTTCCATCTCTTAGCATATGTGGCATCTTTTCACATTTTGCCACATCGGATGAAACAGACAAAGCTTTTTCAAATCTTCAGTACAATCGGTTTACCTCTTTTTGTGACAAGCTCGAAGAGCGTGGCATAAACCCCGGTTGCCGACACATCTGCAACAGTGCCGCGATTTTAGATATGCCTTTTTTCGCACTCGATATGGTTCGTCCCGGCATCATAATATACGGTCTTATTCCGTCCGATGAGGTAACACCCCCGTTCACACTGAAACCGGCTCTCGAGCTCAAAAGCCATATAACTCACATAAAGACAGTCGGCATGGGAGAGGGAATAAGCTATGGACTCACTCACAAACCCGACACCTCTCGCACCATAGCCACAGTATGTGCAGGCTATGCCGATGGCGTGCCGAGACTTTTGTCAAACAAAGGCAGGGTAATTGTAAACGGTGCATATGCTCCCATTGTAGGCAGAGTGTGCATGGATCAGTTTATGATAGACATAACAGACATAGGAAATGCATCGGTTGGCGATGTGGTAACCATCATCGGCTCCGATGGCGAATGTTCCATCTCCTGCGAAGAGGTTGCAAAACATGCAATGACCATCAACTATGAAATTGTGTGCGACATAAACAAACGAGTTCCGCGCATGTATGTAAAATGATTATATATAAAAAACCCGATGATTTTTCATCGGGTTTTTTGTTATTTCACATAATCTTTATCAATACTTAAGTTTTCTCCGCTTGCGGCAGTTGTCGCTAAAGTGTCACATCTTTCGTTTTCTTCGTGACCGTCATGCCCTTTCACCCAACAGAACTCAACCGAGTGAATTTTCATAAGCTCAATCAGCCTCTCAAAAAGCTCTCTGTTTTTCACAGGCTCTCTTTTAGAGTTTTTCCAGCCTTTTTTCTGCCATGATTCTATCCAGTTTTTGTTTACTGCATCAATAAGATATTTCGAATCACTGTAAAGCGTCACCTCGCAAGGCTCTTTCAGTGCTTCAAGACCTTTTATCGCAGCGAGCAGCTCCATCCGGTTGTTTGTTGTGACCTCAAAGCCTTCCGAAAGCTCTTTTCTCACTCCGTTATACGAAAGTATCACGCCATATCCACCCTTGCCGGGATTTCCACTGCAGGCTCCGTCGGTGAAGATTTCAATCTTTTTCATGCCATACTCCTTTGCATGCAATCAGTATTTAAGCACTCTTTCTTTTTTCTCGGAGACTCTTTTAAGCATAAGCTTGTCTATTGTAGGATAGCTTGAAAATACAATAATAAATCCAATGAGCGAAAGACCGATAACTCCCATAACTATGGCAAGAATTGCAGGTGATAAAGCATAGATATAAAGGATACCCACCGAAAGCATAACTATAATTACAGTTATAAAAATATTGAGAGGCATCTTGCCCAGTGCGAATATGACTGCATTTTTGAAAAGGTCTTTCAGTTTCAGCTCAAATGTAACCATCATGGTGTAAATGTAGTAGTGTGCCCATGTGAAAACCAAAGCTATCAGTATGATTATTCCACCGGCAACATTTGGCATAAATGTTCCAAACTCAGGCATTTCTGTGGGCATAACAAACATATAGAATCCAAATGCAATGTAGAGCGCGATATATGCTATCAAATCAATAGCTCCCACTGCCACTCCCTGCCAGTAGTTCTTTTTAAACTGTGCCCAGAAGTCTGAAAATATCCATGCATGTTCTCGTCTCTGAAGGTTTCTCAGCACAAACACAAATCCTGCTGTTGCAGGGCCCGTGATAAAAACAGAAACGAGTAAAATTGCAAGAGAAATATAATCGGGCACAAAAGAGAAAGCCTGCATCTTCGCAAAGTCTGCGAGAGATTTTATATCACGGTTAAAATCAAACGAAAAAATCAGACCGGTGATAAGAGGAGTAATTGCCAGAGTATATATCAGGTTAAGCTGCATAAGCTTTCCTATCTTTGCAAACAGCAGTTCAAAAAAGAGAAAAAATCTTCTTTTTTCAGGCTCGTTTTTCGAAATGCCTTTGCCGGGTTTTGTGTCTTTGGTGATAATTTTTGCCATGTCATTTCCTGCTTTCTTCAAATTTATATATTATATATTTGTTTTGTTTTTTCTCCGTAAACAATTTATTCTATCATAATATACAATAAAAATCAAACAATTTATAGTCATATGCCCAATGGCGATGCCATTTTGTCATATCAATTGAAAAATTTATATGTCATATCCGAAATCTGACGAATGTCACCAATGCCTGTCGGGGAGTAGTTAGTTATAACACAGATAATGTAATCACAGTTTGGAGAATATACAATTCCCACATCACTCTGAACTCTGTCGTTCTCACCGGTTTTATTGGCACATATGGTTCCTTTTGGCAAAAGATGAGGAATCTTATTGCGTCGTTGCTGACTTTTCAGAAGGCTGAGCATTTCACTGCTGTATTCACTGCAAACCAGAGTGCCATCATATATTTTTTCAAGCAAAATGCCGCAATCAAGAGGCGAAACCAGATTGTTCCCATATGAAACATAGTCGCCATATCCCGAAAACAGTGATTTGTGACGGGTGTTTATACATCCTGTGAGATGCGAAAAAGCGTTTTCACGTTCGAAGCCCTGAAAATAGTTGCCGCCCCCGATAGCTTTCACCAAACGGTTCGACGAGTAATTGTCGCTCCATGAAATCATAGCTGAAAGATATGACTTTATTGTGTCATCATACTGAATATTTCCGTTATATATCTCGTTATATGTCCCTGCCATAACAAAGAGCTTAATGATGCTGGCAGCTGAGAATTGTCCGTCATTTATAATGAGAGAATCACCCGTAGACAGATTTTTAATGTACACGCCATATTTTCCGGACTTCCCTTTCATATATTGTTCAATCTGTGTGCCGAGACCATAGAGGGAAGAGTAATACCGTGATATATTCCAGCCTTCAGCACGGTAAGTGCCCAGCTCCGACATCATCACACATCTGGGAACACCGTCTTTTGTCATAAGAGCAACCGGCTCTTTGTACCAGTCGCAGCTTTCCCACAGAGGCACATCTTTGTCATACACAATCACCTGTCTACCGTCCAACGCATGCATAACAGTGACCGGTGCATCATACCATCCAACCTGCCGGTATGCATCTGCCTCTGCCCTGTATACGACAATGCTTCTCCCGTCGGCAGCATACATCTCTTTAACCGGTTCATAATACCATCCAACCTTGTTGTAGGCATCTGCCTCCGCCTGAGAGACTACAATAACTCTTCCGTCGGCAGCATACATTTCCCTCACGGGCACATCATACCAGCCGGATTGTCGATATGCTTCCGTATTATTTGTGTTCACTGTTATGGTTCTGCCATCCGGTGCGTACATTTCTTTCGCACTTGCAGGCATATAAGCAGTCCATAAAGCCAGACACAAAATCAATGCACAAATTCTTGACTTCATAAAGTTTTTCTCCGTTAAATGAATTGACAACAATCGTTGTCATGAATTGGCGTTCCGCCATGATTTCTCGCTTACGCTCCATGAATTGAATTGCCTTTATAATGCACGAAGTGCAATTCGTGAGTCGTAAGGCTCAATTCATGCAATCAGCAATTCATTATACCATATTCACCCCTCAAAATCAACCGACATATTCAAATACGACTATAATCATATAAGACTTGACAAATCTCAATAAATAGTGTATTGTTATGATGTTAATACTATATGTTGGGGTGATATATTATATGGCCAACTCAAAAAAAGAATATTCCAACGAAAGCATATCACAGCTTAAAGGCGCCGACAGAGTAAGACTTCGTCCTGCAGTAATTTTCGGCTCCGATGGCATAGAAGGCTGTCAGCATGCTATGTTTGAAATACTTTCCAACTCTCTCGATGAGGCCAGAGAAGGACATGGCGACACAATAGAGGTGACACGCTATCTCGACAAATCAATCGAAATTACCGACTACGGCAGAGGTGTGCCTGTCGACTATAACCCCGTTGAAGACCGTTTCAACTGGGAGCTTGTGTATTGCGAGCTCTATGCAGGCGGCAAATATAACAATAACGATGGCTCTAACTATGAATATAGCTTAGGCCTCAACGGTCTCGGTGCCTGCGCTACACAGTATGCTTCAGAATATATGGACGTCACAGTCTATCGTGACGGTTTCAAATATGACATTCATTTTGAAAAAGGCGAAAACATCGGAGGTCTTTCCAAAGAACCTTTCCGTCACCGTCACACAATGACACGTACAAAATGGAGACCTGACCTCGATGTCTTTACCGACATAGACATCAGTGCCGAATTTTACCACGATGTTTTAAAGAAACAGGCCATTGTCAACAAGGGCATCCTCCTTCGCTTCAGAAATGAGGTTTCAAAAGGTCAGTTTGAAACCACCGACTATAAATACGAAGAGGGCATAGTCGACTATGTAAACGAGATTGCAAACGGTGAGGCAATGACCGATGTCAAGTTTGTGGAATGTGAGAGAAACGGTCGTGACCGTGAAGATAAACCCGACTATAAGGTAAAGCTTTCTGTTGCATTCTGTTTTTCAAACAAGGTAAACGCCCTCGAGTACTATCACAACTCAAGCTTTCTCGAGCATGGTGGCTCTCCCGATAAAGCTGTGGCAAATGCCTTTGTCTATCAGATAGACAAATACATCAAGCAGATAGGCAAATACAATAAGAACGAAAGTAAAATCAATTTTAACGATGTCAAAGACTGTCTCATTCTGGTTTCCAATTCGCTTTCCACAATGACAAGCTACGAAAACCAGACAAAAAAAGCCATCAACAACAAATTCATTCAGGAAGCCATGACCGACTTTCTCCGTCATGAGCTCGAAATATATTTCATAGAAAACAAAGTAGAAGCCGACAAGATAGCCGCTCAGGTTCTCATCAACAAGCGCAGTCGTGAGCATGCCGAAAAAGCAAGAATAAACATTGCCAAAAAACTGACCGGCAGCCTCGACATCAACAACCGTGTTCAGAAGTTTGTCGACTGCCGAACCAAAGATGTATCAAAAAGAGAAGTATATATAGTAGAGGGCGACTCTGCTCTCGGTTCATGTAAGCAGGGCAGAGATGCCGAATTTCAAGCAATAATGCCCATAAGAGGTAAAATTCTCAACTGCCTCAAGGCTGAATATGACAAGATTTTCAAAAGCGATGTCATAGTCGACCTCATGAGAGTCCTTGGCTGTGGTGTTGAAATAAGCACCAAGCACAACAAGAGTCTTTCAACCTTTGACATGGACAACTTAAGATGGGACAAAATCATCATCTGCACCGATGCCGATGTCGACGGTTTCCAGATACGCACACTTCTCCTTGCAATGATATACCGTCTTGTTCCCACTCTCATCGAGGCGGGCAAGGTTTTCATTGCCGAATCACCCCTTTTCGAAATCACCTGCAAGGGTAAATCTTATTTTGCCTACACCGACAAAGAAAAAGCTGACATCTTAAAGAAGCTCGAAGGCAACAAATGCACCGTTCAGCGTTCAAAAGGTCTTGGTGAAAACGAACCCGACATGATGTGGCAAACCACCATGAACCCCGAAACACGTCGCCTCATAAAAGTAGACACTGCAAGTGTGGAGCAGACAGCCGAAATGTTTGAGCTTCTGTTGGGCGACAACCTCAGTGGCAGAAAAGACTACATCGCCACAAACGGACATCTCTATCTTGAGATGCTCGATCTCAGCTAAAGGAGGAAACGGGAATGAATCACACCGACATGAAAATCACAGATACCCTTCGTGAAAACTATATGCCCTACGCAATGAGCGTCATTATTTCCCGTGCACTTCCGGAAATAGACGGTTTCAAGCCTTCCCACCGAAAGCTTCTTTACACAATGTACAAGATGAATCTCATAAAGGGCGGCAAAACAAAGTCCGCCAATGTTGTAGGCCAGACAATGAAGCTCAATCCCCACGGTGACGGTGCCATCTACGAAACCATGGTGCGTCTCACCCGTGGCAACGAGTCACTTCTTCATCCCCTTGTCGACTCCAAGGGCAACTTTGCCAAGCACTATTCGCGTGACATGGCATACGCCGCTGCCCGTTACACCGAGGTAAAGCTCGATGACATCTGCAACGAGGTTTTCAAAGACATCGACAAAAACACCGTAGACTTTACCGACAACTATGACGGTACCCTCAAAGAACCAACCCTTCTTCCCGTCACATTTCCAAATATATTGGTCAATCCAAACCAGGGCATCGCAGTCGGCATGGCAAACAATATCTGCAGCTTCAATCTTTCCGAGGTGTGCAAAACCACCATTGCCTATCTCAAAAACCCAAAATGTGACATATCCAAAACTCTTCTTGCGCCCGATTTTTCAACAGGCGCTCAGCTCATCTACGATAAAGAAGAGCTCGACCGTATCTACCAGACCGGCAGAGGCAGTGTAAAGCTTCGTTCAAAATATCGCTATGACAAGAAAAGCAGTGTAATCGAAATTTTCGAGATTCCCTACACCACAACTGCCGAAGCTATCATCGATAAAATCATCGATCTCATAAAGGCAGGCAAAATAAAAGAAATAACCGACATCCGTGACGAAACCGACAAAAACGGTCTCAAAATCACTCTCGATGTCAAAAAGACCACCGATGTAGACCGTCTCATGAGTAAGCTCTACAAGATGACATCACTTGAGGACAGCTTCAGCTGCAACTTCAACATCCTCATCGGCACCACACCCAAGGTTATGGGCGTAGCCGAGATACTGGAAAACTGGACATCCTTCCGTGTGGGTTGTCTTAAGAGAAAAATCAAATATGACCTCAACAAGCTCACTCACCGTCTTCACCTTCTGGAAGGTCTCAAAAAAATCCTTCTCGACATCGACAAGGCAATAAAGATTATCCGCGATACCGAAAAAGATGACGAGGTAGTTCCCAATCTAATGAATGGCTTTGATATAGATGAGCTTCAGGCAGATTTCATCGCCGACATCAAATTGCGCAACTTAAACAAAGAGCACATCTTAAAAAGACTTCAGGATGTTGACGATCTGAATGAAGAGCTCGACCGTCTCGATGCAATTCTCAGAGACGATGGAGAAATCAAAAAAATCATAATAGACGAGCTCAAGGAAATTTCCAAAACCTATGGGCAAGACAGAAAAACAGAGATAATATATGAAGACACTGCTCAGGAGTTTGACGAAGCCGACAACATTGAAGACTACAACCTGAGAGTTTATCTCACCCATGGCAACTATCTCAAAAAAATCAGCCATGTTTCTCTTCGCTCAAGTGGTGCTCAGAAGCTTAAAGAGGAAGACTACATCCTCTGCGAGTGGGATGCCACCAACAAAGCTGATCTCATACTCATAAGCGACAAGCAAAATGCCTATAAGATAAAGCTCCACGAGATAGACGATTGCAAGGCAAGCGAGCTCGGTCACTATATTCCCAATATAATCGAAACCGAGCCCGATGAAAAAATCGTCTATGCATTCTCCACCCTCGACTATACGGGTGACCTTTTGTTCGTTTTTGAAAACGGTAAAGGCGCAAAGGTTTCTCTTAAATGTTATGAAACCAAGACAAACCGTAAAAAACTTGTCAACGCCTACTATGGCAAGTCAAAGCTTGTGGGTGCAAAGCTCCTTATGCAGGACGAAGATATTGTCATATACAGCTCGCTCGACAAGATTGTCATTTTCAACACATCTCTCATGCAGACCAAAACCACGAGAGATACCATGGGCGTAGCACTCATGAACATGAAAAAGAAAAGCACTCTTGCCCGCGTTGAATATCTGCGTGATGTAAATTTCGACGATCCCTCATACTACACAGCCAGAAACATCCCTGCCACAGGCTACTATCTCAAAGACGATGACAGGGAAGATACTCAGATAAGTCTGTTTTAACCGAGAGTCTGTAAAAAAGCAATGTTTTTTTTGCTTTTTTACAGACTCTTTTTTCTTGGGATGTAAAATCAGTTCGCTTATTCTGCATCTCTTTTCTCATCTCCCGAAAAGCATGTATATATTATGATAATAAAATGAGTAATAATGGGTAAAATAGCTATTGTTTTGGTTAATATTACAAAAAAACAAAAAAGCCTTGACAACAAAAAAACTATGAGATATAATTTGAGAGTATGTAAAGTAGGGGGTTTTTATGCCCTTTTACGGAAACATACCATATTATATACAGGAGGTGACACGAATTGCCAACCTTTAACCAGTTAGTAAGAAAGGGCAGAGAGACATCTGTTAAAAAGTCCACTGCACCTGCACTTCAGGTAGGCTTCAACTCTCTCAAGAAGAAAGCCACAGACCTCAGTGCTCCTCAGAAAAGAGGCGTATGTACTACTGTTAAAACAATGACACCCAAAAAGCCTAACTCAGCTCTTCGTAAAATGGCCAGAGTACGTCTTACAAACGGTGTCGAGGTTTCTGCCTACATCCCCGGTATCGGACACACTCTGCAAGAGCATAGCGTTGTTCTTATCAGAGGCGGTAGAGTAAAAGACCTCCCTGGTGTAAGATATCACATTATACGTGGTGCTCTCGACGCATCGGGTGTTGCTAACAGAAATCAGGCCAGATCCAAATACGGTGCTAAAAAAGCAAAGAAATAATTTGGACAGGTCAAAACAAATCGTAAGTAACTCCTAATGCGCGAGTGCTTGCAAAACAAGGTAAGTTTAGTGCGCTAATATGGAATTTATATATATTATAATTTTTGTATTGGACACTGACAAGTTTTTTTGTAAACTTGAGTACCTATGAAATCATTATATTATGAAGGAGGGAAGTAAAGTGCCACGTAAAGGTTATATTGCTAAAAGGGAAGTTTTACCCGATCCTATGTACAACAACATCGTTGTAACAAAGCTTATCAACAACATCATGCTTGACGGTAAGAAGGGTGTAGCTCAGAGCATTGTATACGGAGCATTTGATATCATCGCAGAAAAGACAGGAAAGGATCCTATTGAGGTTTTCACTCAGGCTATGGAAAACATCATGCCTGTCCTCGAGGTTAAAGCAAGACGTGTCGGCGGTGCAACATATCAGGTTCCGATCGACGTTCGTCCTGACAGAAGACAGACTCTCGGCTTAAGATGGCTCACACTCTATGCTCGTCAGAGAAACGAAAGAACCATGCGTGAAAGACTTGCAGGCGAGATTCTCGATGCAATCAACAACATGGGTAGTGCTGTCAAGAAGAAAGAAGACACACACAAAATGGCAGAAGCCAACAGAGCATTCTCACATTACCGTTGGTAATCTAAGCTTTGTAAAATTGGAAAGGAGGAAAACAGAATTATGGCTAGAGAATATTCTTTGCAAAATACAAGAAATATCGGTATCATGGCTCACATCGATGCCGGTAAAACCACAACAACCGAAAGAATACTTTACTACACCGGTCGTATTCACAAAATGGGTGAAACACACGACGGTGCAGGTACAATGGACTGGATGGCTCAGGAACAGGAACGTGGTATCACAATCACATCTGCTGCCACCACATGCTTCTGGGCACCAAAGGCTGGTCCCTACAAAGATATTGCACACAGAATCAACATAATCGACACACCGGGACACGTTGACTTCACAGTTGAAGTTCAGCGTTCACTCAGAGTACTCGACGGTTCCGTTACCGTTATGTGCGCAAAAGGCGGTGTTGAACCTCAGTCCGAAACAGTATGGAGACAGGCTGACGACTACAAAGTACCCCGTATGATCTACGTTAACAAAATGGATATCATGGGTGCCGACTTCTACAATGTAGAAAACATGGTTCACGAAAGACTCCATGCAAACGGTGTTCCGATTCAGCTCCCCATCGGCGCTGAAGACACTTTCAGAGGCATCGTAGACCTTATGACCATGAAAGCCGAAATCTATTACGATGAAATGGGTAAGGAATACGGCGAGGAAGAAATCCCCGCAGATATGCTTGACAAAGCACAGGAATACAGAGCTAAAATGGTTGAGGCTATTGCCGAAACAGATGAAGAGCTCATGGAAAAATTCCTTATGGACGAGGAGATTTCTGTTGAAGAACTCAAAAAAGGCCTCAGAAAAGCTACCATCAACAATGAGATTGTACCTATGCTCTGTGGTACATCTTACAGAAACAAAGGTGTTCAGCTTCTTCTCGATGCTGTTATCGAGTATATGCCCGCACCTACCGATGTTGCAAACATCAAAGGTGTTGTTCCCGGCACAGAAACAGAAGAAGAAAGACCTTCTTCCGATGAAGAGCCTTTTGCAGCTTTGGCATTCAAAATTGCAACAGACCCCTTCGTTGGTAAGCTCTGCTTCTTCAGAGTATATTCCGGTACAGTAGATGCCGGCTCTTATGTGCTCAACGCATGTAAGAACAACAAAGAAAGACTTGGCAGAATTCTTCAGATGCATGCTAACTCCAGAGAAGATATCCAGACTGTATATTCCGGCGATATCGCTGCTGCAGTTGGTCTCAAAAACACCACAACAGGTGACACTCTCTGCGACGAAAAGCATCCTATTATCTTAGAGTCTATGGAATTCCCCGAGCCTGTTATCAGAGTTGCTATCGAACCCAAGACCAAAGCAGGTCAGGAAAAAATGGGTATCGCTCTCGCAAAACTTGCAGAAGAAGATCCCACATTCAAAACCTATACCGACGAAGAAACAGGTCAGACCATCATCGCAGGTATGGGTGAGCTTCACCTTGAAATCATCGTAGACAGACTTCTTAGAGAATTCAAAGTAGAAGCAAATGTTGGTAAACCTCAGGTTTCCTATCGTGAAGCAATCTGCAAAGCAGTTGATCAGGAATGCAAATATGCCCGTCAGTCCGGTGGTAAAGGTCAGTACGGTCATGTTAAGATCAATGTTGAACCCCTTGAAGAAGGTGGCGGTTACGAGTTTGTCAACAACATCGTCGGTGGTGCTATTCCTAAAGAATACATCCCCGCAGTTGATGCAGGTATCCAGGGCGCTATGCAGAATGGTGTACTTGCAGGCTACAACGTTGTTGACGTAAAAGTAACTCTTTATGATGGTTCATATCACGAGGTTGACTCCTCTGAAATGGCATTTAAGATTGCCGGTTCTATGGCATTCAAAGAAGCTATGAAGAAAGCAAACCCTGTTATCAAAGAACCTATCATGCTTGTTAACGTTATTGTTCCCGATGATTATCTCGGCTTCGTAATCGGTGACCTCAGCTCACGCCGTGGTCTTGTTAAGAGCCAGGAAGTAAGATCAGGCGGTGTAACTCAGGTTACAGCCGATGTTCCGCTTTCAGAAATGTTCGGTTATGCTACCGACCTCAGATCCGGTACACAGGGTCGTGGTCAGTACACAATGGAACCTTCACACTATTCTGAAGTACCTAAGTCAATTCAGGATACAATCATCAGTGACAAAAACAAAGATTAATTTTTAAAAAACTATTGATTTTTTAGATAATTAATAGTAAAATATAACCAATATATCAAAATTTTATTTTGAGGAGGAAATTAAAATGGCTAAGGCTAAATTTGAAAGAAACAAAACCCATGTTAACATTGGTACTATCGGTCACGTTGACCATGGTAAAACCACATTAACAGCTGCTATCACAAAAGTTCTCGCTATGGCTGGTGGTGCTGAGTTCACAGATTATGCAAACATCGATAAAGCTCCCGAAGAAAGAGAAAGAGGTATCACTATCTCCACATCTCACGTTGAGTACGAAACAGCTGAAAGACACTATGCACACGTTGACTGCCCGGGACATGCCGACTATGTTAAAAACATGATCACCGGTGCTGCTCAGATGGACGGTGCAATCCTTGTTGTATCATCTGCTGACGGCCCAATGCCCCAGACAAGAGAACACATCCTTCTTGCTCGTCAGGTTGGTGTTCCCCACATCGTTGTATTCATGAACAAAGTTGACCAGGTTGACGATCCCGAACTTCTCGAGCTCGTTGAAATGGAAATCAGAGACCTTCTTTCTGAATATGACTTCCCCGGTGATGAAATCCCGATCGTTAAAGGTAGTGGTCTTGCAGTTCTCGAAAGCACTTCCACAGATCCTAACGCTCCCGAATATGCTTGCATCAAAGAACTCATGGATGCAGTAGACTCCTACATTCCTTCACCTGAAAGAACAACAGATCTTCCTTTCCTCATGCCTGTCGAAGACGTATTCTCCATCACAGGCCGTGGTACAGTTGCTACCGGTAGAGTTGAAAGAGGTGTTGCTCACGTTGGTGACGAAGTTGAAATCGTTGGTCTTACTGACGAAAGCAGAAAAGTTGTTGTAACCGGTCTCGAAATGTTCAGAAAACAGCTCGACGATGCTCAGGCTGGTGATAACGTTGGTGCACTTCTCAGAGGTGTTCAGAGAAACGAAATCGAAAGAGGACAGGTTCTTGCAAAACCCGGTTCAATCAACCCCCACACAGCTTTCAAAGGCGAAGTTTACGTTCTTACTAAAGATGAAGGTGGACGTCATACACCTTTCTTCAGTGATTACAGACCTCAGTTCTTCTTCAGAACAACTGACGTTACCGGCGTAATCAAGCTCCCTGAAGGCGTTGAAATGTGC
This sequence comes from Clostridia bacterium, assembly GCA_045586905.1. GTDB lineage: Bacteria > Bacillota > Clostridia > UMGS1810 > UMGS1810 > RGIG1828. Next base: position 4,387 of record JAZNBF010000102.1, on the reverse strand, counting down.
ATGCCCGGCGATAACGTAACAATGGATGTTGAACTTATCACTCCTATCGCTATCGAAGAAGGCCTCAGATTCGCTATCCGTGAAGGTGGCAGAACTGTTGGTTCCGGTGTTGTATCTTCAATCAAAAAATAATTAAACCTTTTTAAAATCAGATGTTGCTTTGCAACATCTGATTTTTTTTGCCTTTCAATTTGACATATGAATTGCGAAATTGTATAATATAAATCAGCACATAAGGGAGGTGACGGAATGAATCACGACGAATCAGAAGTTTTAACAGGCACTGTATCCGATATCATTTTTTCAAACGAAGACAATGGCTACACCGTTGCCGACATCGAAACATCTTCGGGCAGTTTCGTCGCTGTCGGCACCATGTTTGGTATCACAGAAGGCGAAAGGGTAGAACTCACAGGCTCGTGGACCGAACATCCCTCCTACGGTGAACAGTTCAAGGTTGAAACCTACGAAAAAAAGCTCCCCACCGAAAGAGATGAAATTTTCCGCTATCTTTCGTCCGGCATCATCAAAGGCGTGCGCAAGGCAACAGCCGAAAAAATCGTTTCAAGGTTTGGCGAAGATTCCCTCAAGGTCATCTCGTCTTTCCCCGAAAAGCTTGCAACGGTAAATGGCATTTCCGAAAAGAAAGCTGTTTCCATATCAAATAGCTTCAACATGCAGCTTGGCACCTCCGAGCTTTTCATTTTTTTACAGAAATATGGCATTTCAGCCAATGCGTGCATGAAGATATATAAGTCCTACAAAATGGCTTCCAAAACGGTCATTTCCGAAAACCCCTATGTTCTTTGCGAGGGTGACTATGGCATCAGCTTCCAGAAAGCCGACGAAATAGCCATGAAAAGCGGCATAAGCCCCGAGAGCGACAAAAGAATCTGTGCCGCAATTGTATATATGCTCCGTTATAGCCTGCAGTTTGGCCACACCTATCTCCCCGAAGATGTCCTCATATCAAATTCTGCATCACTCCTTGGCGTCTCACCGTCAAAGCTTTATGCCTATGTGGACTATCTATGCTCTATGTTTACCCTTGTAAGAGAGAAAAAAGCAGACCATAATGCAGTCTATCTTTATGATTACTATAACAGCGAGAAATATGTTGCTTCCAAAATTGCACTCCTTGCAAGCTCTCGCTACAAGACAAACGATATTAATATAGAAGCTTTCATCAGAATTGCCGAGAGCAGAAACTCTCTGAAATTTGCTCCTCTTCAGACAGAAGCTGTGCGCCTTGCAGTTTTTGAAAGTGTACTTGTTATCACGGGTGGTCCGGGCACCGGCAAAACAACCATTATCAATGCCATAATAGATGTCATGAAGCACATGAATCTGAAGATTTCCCTCACTGCTCCCACGGGCAGAGCAGCCAAAAGAATGTCAGAGGTATGCAACATGGAGGCAAAGACAATCCACAGGCTGCTTGAGGTAAGCTTTTCCGACACCGACGAGCTCAATTGCATGCGCAATGAGGAGGATCCCATCGATGCCGATGTAATCATTGTCGACGAAATGTCCATGGTAGATATATCTCTTATGGATAAGCTTCTCCGTGCTACAAGACGGGGGACAAGGCTTATTATGGTTGGTGATGTAAACCAGCTTCCTTCCGTAGGTGCAGGGAATGTTCTGAAAGATATAATAAACAGCGGCACCGTCAGTGTTGTCCGCCTCACAGACATTTTCCGTCAATCCGACGACAGCACCATTGTAACCAATGCCCATGCCATAAACGAGGGCAGATATCCCATATGCAATCAAAAAGACAGTGACTTCTTTTTTGCATCAATCGGGGTTCCCGAGCAGGGAGCAGAGTATATATGCGAGCTTTGTACCACCAGACTGAAAAAAGTCTATGGCTATGACTCTTTCGACATACAGGTACTTTCGCCTGTCAAAAAAGGCGTGACCGGTGTCAACAATCTCAATAAAATTCTGCAAAACCTTTTAAACCCTCCTTCCAAAAATAAAGCAGAGCGCAAGCAGGGTGACATCATATTCAGAGAAGGCGACAAGGTCATGCAAATCAAAAATAACTATGACCTTGAGTGGACCGATATCGACAAAAGCTATCCCGGTTCCGGCATATTCAATGGTGATGTAGGCTATATCGAAAAAATCAATCCCGATTTTCAGACTGTAACCATCATCTTTGATGACAGAAGGGCAGAGTATAGCTTTAAAGATCTTTCCGAGCTTTCCCTGGCATATGCAATCACCGTGCACAAAAGTCAGGGCAATGAATTTCCGGTAGTTATTATCCCAATGTTTAAAGCGCCCGATATGCTACTCAGCCGCAATCTCCTCTACACCGGCGTAACAAGAGCCAAAAGCCTTGTTGTGCTCGTTGGTGATAAAAATGTTATGCAAAAAATGATAGACAACAACCGCGAAGAAAGCCGCTATTCGGGGCTCACGGAGAAACTTATAAATGAATCAAACAAGTTCTGAAAATAACGCAAACAAAATTACTCTTGCCATAGGCGAGTTTTTGTCGGACATACTTTGGCCCAAGAGATGCATAGTATGCGCGTGTCGTCCGCCTTTGGGAAGACGGGAGTCACTTTGCGACGATTGCAAGTCTGTGGTCAAAAAGCTCAGCTTCAACTTTGTTGAGCCCGACAGATATTTCGAAGAGGCCATAGCAGCGCTCCCTTACGATGGCAATGTCAGAGATGCAATGATGCGCTATAAATTTTCAGGCTACAAATATCTCGGCAAAGCTTTTTCTGAGGCACTTTCCATTTGCCTTGATGACTACAATCTCACAGACTACTCCATCATTTGCCCTGTCCCCATACACCACATGAGAGACCGTGAATACAATCAGTCTCTGGTCATTGCGGAGGATATTTCTAAAAAGCTTGGCATAACCCTTTGTCCCGATTTACTCATAAAGACCAAAAACCTCTCGCCGCTCAGCAAAATGGGCTATGAGATGAGAAGTGCATCTGTAAGAGATGCAATAGATTTCAATTTGAAATATGACATTTTCGGCAAAAATATTTTACTTCTTGACGATATCTACACCACAGGCTCCACAGCCGACGAATGTTCCAAAATACTTATGATGCATGGCGCAGCCAATGTAACAGTTCTTGCTGCATGCTATGCCGACATGAAAGGAGAAGAAGACTATGGCGATGCAGATAACATCTCTTTCTAAAAGCTTTGGGGTAGACCTTATACTCGAAAACATATCAATGAACATCACCGACAACGAAAAGGTCGGTCTTATCGGTGCCAACGGTGCAGGCAAAACAACTCTTCTCCGCATCATTTCCGGTGAGCTTTCCTACGATAGCGGAAGCATTTTCACACCCAAAGATGCAACTGTCGGCTTTCTGAAACAAAATGCTGTGGAAGATTCACAAAACACCATGTGGGAAGATGTTATGTCCATCTTTAATGATATAACCTCTCTTGAGGCTGAAATGAGAAGTCTTGAGCTGAAAATGGCCGACGATAGTCTTTCCGATGATGTTCGCTCCGATGCCATAAATGCCTATTCCCGCATTACTACCGAGTTTGAAACAAAAGGCGGCTTTGAAATTAGCACACGCATAAAAACAGTTTTAAACGGTATGGGTTTTGAAGATTTTGATGTCAAAAACACAAAGGTCTCATCCCTCTCGGGTGGTGAAAAAACAAAGTTTGGCTTTGCAAAGCTTCTTTTAGAAAATCCCGATGTCCTTCTTCTCGACGAGCCCACAAACCATCTCGACTTTCGCACAATGCAGTGGCTCGAGAGCTATCTTAAGTCATACAGAGGCATAGTCATCGCAGTTTCTCACGACCGATATTTTCTCGATAGCCTCTGCGACACCATATATGAAATAGAAAGAAATAAATGCACACGCTTTTCGGGCAACTATTCGGCCTATCTCACAGAAAAAGAAAAAAACTACGAGATAGACCTCAAGCATTATGAAGCACAGCAGGAGGAGATAAAACGCCTCGAGGACTATGTTGCCCGCAACAAAACAAGGGCGTCCACTGCCAAAATGGCAAAGAGCAAGCAAAAAGCAATAGATCGTATTGAGATTTTGGAAAAACCAACTGTGATGAATAAAGCTTGCAGGTTTAAATTCGAACTTGACTTCCCTTCCTATAAAGATGTTCTCCTTTGCGAAGATGTCGAGCTTAAGGTCAATTCTCAGGGAATTTCACGCAGCATTGCCAAAGGCATAAATGCCGATGTCAAAAGGGGAGAAAAGGTAGCCATAATAGGATGTAACGGTGTTGGAAAATCAACCCTGTTAAAAACGCTTGTCGGCATAAATACAATGCATTCGGGGCATTTTGAGTTTGGCAGAAATGTTGAGCTTTCTTATTATGATCAGGAACAGAAACTTCTTCACGACAAAAAAAC
>JAZNBF010000101.1:0-21942 GCA_045586905.1 Clostridia bacterium | reverse complement strand
CGTGTGTATGTTTGAACTCCGATTTGACGGAGAAAAAACTGAGCAAATTATAAATTTTTGTTAGAAAAATGTTAGAAATGGCTAGAAAAACCGCTAGATAAGGGTGTAAAAACAAGGTTTGAACCTCGCTTAAACCCGCATGGTTAAGCCATTTATAGGGGTACAGTTACAGTGTAACCGAGGGGATTTCGAGTGCGTCCCGTTATGTCCGCTTCGACACTTCTCCTTGTGTGTTTATTTAGTGATTTTAGGATTGCAATGTGTTCTATATAGTCAATATGATTCGTGTGTTTCAAGGAAAGACCGTTTAGTCACATGGTATATATCCATATAATCATTGATCATAAACAGCCACGAATAGTATTATACATCATAGAACAGAATTTGTAAATAGTAAAATTGAAATTATGTTTTACTTGTGAACTTGCGGCTTCACTTTGATTGACAAATTTGTTTTGATATATTATACTTATATTAGAACAATAAATAATTGGTAACACGAGTAATTTTGAAAAGAGGGTTACATATGAAGATTATGCTTTTGCAAGGTCCTAATTTGAATTTTCTTGGCATAAGGGAAAAAAGCATCTATGGATCAAACGGTTATGATGATATTTGCAGAGAAATCAAGGAATATGCTTTTTTAAAAGGGATAGAGCTTGATTGCTTCCAGAGCAATTGCGAAGGGGAGCTGATTGACCGAATTCAGCAAAGCCATATGGAAAAATATGATGGTCTTATAATTAATCCCGGTGCATACACTCATTATAGTTACGCAATATATGACGCGATTAAAAGTGTAGATGTGCCTTGCTTGGAGGTTCATATGTCAAATATACACTGTCGGGAGGAATTCAGGAAAGTTTCAGTTACAGCACCGGCGTGTGTTGGACAGATATGTGGGTTTGGCGAACACGGTTATAAAATGGCAGTTGACTATTTTAACGAAAAACATACAAATTAATTAGATTAAAAAACGACACAGTGAACGCACTGTGTCGTTTTTGCATATATTAGTGTTTGATATATTAAAATGATGACAGATGGATAAACTATATTATATAAAAATATGGGAGTGACCAGACTGTTGAGTATAAAATCAGGAAAGGTGAGATGGATTATCAGTTTTTTAATAATTGCCTCTGTTCTGACATCAATAGCAGGATTTTTTTCTGCATCGCAAAAGACATATGTTCAGCACACATCGAAAAGGAAAACTTCGCCGGAGAATCTTTTGTTGTCTTTAAAGTTTAAATCGACAGGTGGTAATCTCATCAAAGAAAGTTTTCCCTTTGATTATGGTAGGTTTTTCATGGATACAAGAAGATATAACACAGATTTAGCCATGTGCTCTTTAGCTCTCAGTATTTCGGCTTTTTCAGCAGGAGACTTAAGCCGACATTGGGGAGAAACCGGGAGTTTCGAAAGAGAAAAAAACCTGAAATTATCTTTTGATGAGCTCAAGCTTGAAAGTCAGAATTACGTTAGTTATGACAAATCACTGAATTCTGATAGTTCTGATGCTGCTTTTGGTATAGGGAAAAAAACAGTTAATGCAAATGGTGAGAAGTTTAGCCTTGTAGTGATTGCAATCCGTGGTGGTGGATATGGTGCGGAATGGGCAGAAAATTTTAACCTTGGAAAAGATGGGAAATATCATAAAGGGTTTGAAAAAGCAGCTGACAATATAAAAGTGTATACAGACAAATACATTACAGAAAAATGCAAAGGGGACAGAGTTAAATTATGGATAACAGGTTTTAGCAGAGGGGGAGCAATAGCAAATATTCTTGCTGCAAAATATAATGAGATGGCCTGTGAAAATATTTCGGTAAGTGCATATACATTCGCTTCGCCAAACACAGTGTTGAAAGACGAAAAAGTTATGTATAATAACATTTTTAATTTTGTGAACCCATATGACACAATTACGACGCTTCCGCCGACTGAATGGGGATTTGAGAGAGAGGGGACAGATGTTGTTATTCCCTTGAAAACCAAAGATGAAAGTAATACCGAACTGTATAAAGAGGTTTCGGGCATTTTAACTCAATTTACAGGGGAGAACTATAATCTGGAATATGATGACAGAATGAAATCGGTTAGAGAAATAATGCTTGTACTTGCAAAAACACGGGAGGAATTCAGCGTGAGATATGAACCTCTTTTTAAGGATATTATGCTCTTCTTTATGACAAGGGTAAAAAAAGACAAGTGGGAAAAAATAGGTTTAAAAGAATTTTTAATGATGAAATACTCCGGCAAAGCAAAAAACGCTTATGACAGGATTGAAAGTAACAATCATGTTATTTCCGCAGGGGAACTGGGGATAACTTTACCCGAAGAATTTGCTGATTTTATGGCTTTGGCGGAGATACACAAATTAAATAATAAAAATGAATTTGCCATCAGCACAATTAAAGTTGAAACAATAAAAAATTTATTTAATTCCTTTTCTGAAGATTTTTTTGATGTCGGTGCCAGACTACATTCGCCAGAAGTTTATCTTGCATGGTTGAAGGTTTATGATTATGAAAACTGAATTTAAGTTAATGCTATTGTAATAAACATTTTGTCCATATTCATATTATCATATTGGTGATAATATATGAAAAGTTTTAAGATTGTTTCAATTCTGATTGCTTTGTTGGTATCTATGTTTCCTGTCAACTCTTTTGCTCAAAAAACAGATCTGGACATAAGTGCACCATCGGCACTTTTAATGGATTTTTCTTCGGGCCAGGTCTTGTATGAGAAAAATCCTCATGAAAAAAAGCCAATGGCAAGTGTTACAAAAATAATGACACTGCTGCTTACAATGGAAGAGATTGACTCCGGTAGACTTTCATACGATGATGTCATCACAGGAAGTGCACATGCGAAGAGTTATGGTGGTTCAACCATATTTCTTGACGAAGGCGAGAAAATGACAGTAAAAGATATAATAAAAGGTATTGCAGTTGCCTCCGGTAATGATGCTGCTGTTGCAATCGGAGAACACATTGCCGGCAGTGAAGCTGCTTTTGTTGAAAGAATGAACAATCGGGCTAAAGAACTTGGAATGGAAAATACACACTTTGTGAATTGCAATGGACTTGATGCTTATGGTCATTATTCAACTTCTTATGACATTGCGCTCATGTCTAGAGAACTAATGAAACACGAAGACGTATTTCAGTTTACAACAATCTGGATGGACAGTCTGAGAGATGGACAGTTTACGCTTACAAATACCAATAAGCTTATTCGTTTTTATGAAGGTGCAACAGGGTTAAAAACAGGCAGTACAGATGATGCATTGTTCTGTATCAGTGCTACTGCTAAAAGAGACAATATGCATCTTATTGCAGTCATAATGGCGGCGCCAACATCAAAGCAACGACAAGCAGATGCATCGGCGCTTTTAAATTATGGTTTTTCAAAGTATGCAATTAAACATATTGTTGATAAAAATCAAGAGATGGAGAGCGTAAAAGTTGAGAAGGGGACTAAAGAAAAAATACATGTGATCACCGAGGAAAATTGTGAGTATCTGCAAATCAAAAATTCTGATACAAAGATTGATACAGAGATAAAAACAAACAAAAAAATTAAGGCTCCCGTAAAATCTGGTGATATAGCGGGAAGCCTTATTGTAAAGGTTGATGGAAAAGAATATAAAAGAATCAATTTAATTTGCAGTGAATCATGCGAAAAAGTTGATTTTTTATATGTTTTTAAAGAACTTTTGGTGGATTGGCTCTGTTGAATTCGTCTTTTGTCATTCCATAAAAGATTATATTGTGATATTCTCCAGCTGAATATGCCATTTGTCTTAGTTCTCCCTCACGAAGAAAACCGAGTTTTTCATGAAAACTTATTGAAGGTAAGTTATAGTCATAAATATACACATTTACTTTGTTGTATCGGAGCTCGTTGAAATAATAATTAAGCATAATTTTAACTGCTTCAGATCCCATGTGACGGCCTTTAAATTCGCTTAACATAAATAAACCATATTTGAAAGTGCCATTTCGGGGATCGCAGTCAAATGTAATTATAAAGCCGGCTCTTTCGTGGTCGATGGTTTCTATAACAAAAAGATAATCATCTTTTGACGATTTTGTTTTGTCGTAATTGTCAAGCTTTTGTGAAATTTGTTCGTTTGTGAGAGGAAAATCAATGTAGTCATACCTGCGGGCAGTTTCGGTGTCGAAATCACCTTCATTATTGATAAACAGTAGGGCATCGTTGCCGTTGGCAGCCCTTAGTCTTACATTAGTACCTTTCCAAAAACTCTCCATATATACAATGCTCCTATAAATGTTATTATTGCTGATATTTAACTTTGAGGAATGTTAACATAATATCTCCAACTTTCACCCGAAAAAATTTCGACAGCCTTTTTGAATGAGGCGTTGTTGGTAACCTGAGTGCCGCGCAAAAGTTCTTCTATCTTAAGCTGGGTAGTAATATCAGCTACACCGTACGGATACAGACCGGTTGTTTTCTGAAGTCTGTTTATTGCATTATAGGTTTTTTCGTCATATTCTTCATCCGGCAAGTCGATATCATAACCCATGAGATAAAGTCTTTGTTCAATGGCAAGAACGTCTTTTCCTTTATCGCCGATTTTAAGAACTCTGTCATAAGTTATTTTTTCATAGCCTGCCAGGTGGTAATCGACAATTTTGTCAGGACACTTTATGTTTGGTGCAACACCCGTTTTGTTAATTTTTTTGCCGAGAGGGGAGAGAAACTCGGCTTCAGTCAGCTTAACTCCACCACCCATGGTAAAACGGGTGATTGTTTGCATGGTACCTTTGCCAAAAGAATTTTCGCCAAAGATAATACCGACTTTAGTGTCTTTTACTGCAGCGGCAAACGCCTCTGAAGCACTTGCACTGTTTTCGTTTACAAGCAGACCTAAAGCATATTTCACTTCTTCGTTTGTTGATTCCAACACGGTGTTGTTAAAAGGATTTTTGTATTCGAGCCTGATAGCAGGTCCCTTGGGAATAAAAAGTGAAGCAATCTCAACATAAGCAGAGAGTTCTCCTCCGGGATTGTTTCGCAGATCGATTATGATTTTATAAATACCTTTTTTATCAAATTCTGCCAGAGCTTCTTTTGTGAGTTCAACTGCATAATCGTTAAAATCTGTAAAATAGATATATCCTATGGTGTCGTTTTTAATCGTGTCATAGAAGCCTGACTGAACAGTAACCTTGCGACGCAACGGGTTAATTTCAAAGGTTTTACCATTTCTTGAAACTGTGAGATTGACAGGTGTATTTTCTTCACCAAGTATAAGTGATTGAGCTATGTTTAAATCAAGACCGGCAAGTGAAGTGTCACCAACTTTGACTAATATATCGCCAACTTTAAGTCCCGCCTCGTAAGCAGGAGAATCGGAGTAGACGGTTGTAATGTACAGACCTTCTTCGACGGTCATAATTACAACACCAATGCCACAAAACTCACCGGTAACATTGCTCACGAAACCGTCAAGTTCTTCCTGAGAATAATATATGGAGTAGTCATCAAGTGAGCCAAACATTGCACCGAAAATGTCATAGATTATCTCCGGATTTTCCTCTATAAGCTTCTGAAGTGTTTGTTTATATATGTCGTTTCTGGAAATGTCAAATTTATACTTTGACATTATGAGATTGACAGCCTGATTAAAATAAGCTGTTGCAACCTCCTGTGATATTGTCTGGGTATTGCTTTGGCTTTCCTCAGCAAATACCACTGAAGTCACAGATATGGGTATAACAAGCAGTGTTGCAAGAAGTAAAGCAATAATTCTTTTGGGTTGAGTTTTCATACTTGCTCAGCTTCCTTTCAAATCTTACATTTTTTCGGGTGCATCAATTTTGAGTATATCGAACACACTTTTAATAATGTTTTTGGTTGTATGGCAAAGAAGCAATCTTGATTGCATTAGTTTTTCGTCATCACACTTAACTCTGCAGCTATTATAGAAAGAGTGAAAAAGAGCTGACAAATCGAGCGCATATCTTGTAAGCTTGCTTGGTTCCATAGAAACAGAACTGAGATAAATCTCGTTTGGATAGCTTATGAGTTTTTCTATAAGTTCTGTTTCAGAAGCATCACAGAGAAGTGAAAGGTCGATATTTTCAACATTATCAATGCTGATTCCTTCTTCGGAAAGGTTTCTGATTATACTTGAAATACGGGCATATGCATACTGAACATAAAAGACAGGATTTTCGTTGTTTTGAGCAATAGCCAGATCTAAATCAAATTCAAGGTGGCTTCCTGCCTGACGGAGATTGAAGAAAAATCTTGCAGCATCAATACCAATATCTTCTACAAGGTCGGAAAGAGTAATCATTTCGCCTGTACGTTTCGACATTCTTACAGCACTGCCTTGCTTCATAAGACGGACAAGTTGCATTATAATAATCTCGAGTTTTGAACCATCACATCCTATGGCGTCCATAGCGCCTTTCATTCTGGCAACGTGTCCGTGGTGGTCGGCGCCCCAAATGTTTATAACCCGATCAAATCCGCGTTTTTCAAATTTGTTGCGATGGTATGCAATATCAACTGCAAAGTAGGTGGGGAATCCGTTTGCTCTGATGAGGACATCGTCTTTCTCACTACCGAACTCTGTTGATTTAAACCAAAGTGCTCCGTCTTTTTCGTAGGTGAGGTCACTCTTTCTTAAAAGTTCAATAGTCTCTTTGACTTCACCATTTTCGTGTATTGAGCTTTCGTTGAACCACACATCATAGTTGATTCTGTATGCACTGAGGTCTGTTTTAAGTTTGGCAATATTTTTCTCCAGACCAAACTTGACAAGAGCAGCGCGAAGATCTTCGCTTGAAGACTGGAGATGCTTGTCGCCATTGATTTTAATGAATTCCTGAGCAAGGACTTTGATATCATTACCCTGATACCAATCTTCTGAAAAATCAACTGCATCTTCGCCTTTGAGTGCCTGGATATATCTCGCTTCCAGTGAGTTTGCAAATTTATCTATCTGCGCACCGGCATCATTTATATAGAATTCACGTGTTACATCATAGCCGGCCATTTCCAAAACGCTTGCCAAACTGTCGCCAAGTGCACCGCCACGGGCGTTACCCATATGCATGGGACCGGTTGGGTTGGCGCTTACAAACTCAACCATGACCTTTTTGCCCTTGCCAACATCAAGCTTGCCAAAATCTTTACCTAATACATATGCATCCTTTAGCGCATCGTATATTCTTTTTTTGGAAAGATAAAAATTAATAAAACCGGGGCCTGCAATTTCAATTTTTTCTATGTATGTGCCATCGGTTTTCATAGCTTCAATCAGCGAAGCTGCAATTTTTACAGGTGCATTTCGTAGGACTTTTGTAAGTTTCATTGCAATGTTTGAAGAAAAATCGCCATGACTTTTTTCTTTTGGTATTTCTATTTCGATTTCAACTTCACTTACTTTTGTCAAAACGTCATCGGTATTTTCGATAGAATTTGCAACAGCTTTTACTGCATTATGTATAACAGTAATAATTTCACTTTTTGTTTGTGCGATAATATTTGTCATATGTTATGCCTCCTGATATTGATTTCAAAGTTGTTTTTACTTGTTTTTGAGTTGTTGATGTCGATATAATAGTCAACATTTATTGTTCCGCCATTGTCGTCGATGGCTATATTCAGATTATCGGTGTATATGCCAATCATAAAGCTGCCATAGGGAGTATTGTAATATGATGAGGTCTTTTTTTCTTTCATGAAAAGCATCTGACTGTTGACAGCACCACTTCTTGAAAGTGAAACATAATTGTTTCCGATTTCGATTGAGGTGTTTGTTCCGTCCAGTCCTGTGATTTCCGATTCCTGATAGTCTATAAAGTACACACCGTCCTGCTTTTGAAATTCAGCTTCTGTTGTGAGACTGATGTCTGAATTGTCATCAGGATTTTCATATTCCTGCATACCTTTTATAGACACAAAAAACTTATCTTTCATTTGTGTTCCTCCATAAAAGATCAATCTTCGAATGCTATTGAAATCAGTTTGGTCAGAATATCGGCATACTTAACACCTGATGCTTCCAACAGCTTAGGATACATGCTGATATTTGTAAATCCCGGTAAAGTATTGATTTCATTGAGCCAGACTTTGTCTTTTGTTTCGTCAACGAAAAAGTCGACTCTCGAAAGTCCTTTTGCGTCAAGTGCTTCAAAAGCAAGCCTTGCGTATTGTCTGACTTTTTCAGAAAATTTATCATCGATTTTGGCGGGTATGTAGAGAGTACTTGGACAGTCGCTGTTGTATTTTGCATCGTATGTGTAAAATTCCTGAGATGCAACAATTTCGCCTACACATGACACCGTGAGATTGCCACGGTTACCAAGTACAGCACATTCTACCTCGTGTCCTGTCAAAAATTCTTCAACCAAAATTTTTCTGTCATGCTTCATTGCTTCATCGATTGCATCAAGAAGCTCATCGCGTGATTTTGCTTTACCTATGCCAATAGAAGAACCTGCATTGGCCGGCTTAATAAATACGGGATAGCCAAGTTTTGATTCTATCTCGTCTATTTTTTTGTCGATATCCGAAAGCTCATGTCTTGCAATAACAACCCAGCCAGCTTGTGGTATTTTTGCGTTTTCAAATACAAGCTTGGAGAAGGTTTTATCCATGCCAACACTTGACGAGAGCGTGCTGACACCAACATATCTGATACCGGAGAGCTCAAATAAACCTTGAACTGTTCCGTCTTCACCGTTCTTGCCATGAAGAACAGGGAATGCAACATCAAAACTAATTTTTTCATATGTACCATCAGCTTTCATTACCAGAAGTGCAGATTCTTTCAGCCCGTGAAGAATTGAAACGGGACAGAGAGAGTCGTCCTGCCATTTGTCCTGAGGGATTTTTTCGTAATTGCCCTCATACAAAAACCATTTACCGTTTCTGGCAATACCAACGGTTATTATATCGAACATTTTTTTGTCAATGTTGGTTAGTACAGAATATGCGGATTTTAAAGAAATTTCGTATTCTGATGATTCTCCGCCGAACAAAATGCAAACTTTCTTTTTCATGATTTATATCAAGTACCCTTCGAAAAATAATAATATATAGTATTATATCACACTTTTTTAAAAAAATAAACTTATTTTTTCGCTTTTATTAAGAAAATATGAATAAAATTTTTACCAATTTTCAAAACTGCGTTAAATTGATGGCACTGAGACTCGTTTAATTACAGAAAAGTTGAAAAAAATAAATGATTATGATAGAATAGATTTAACAGAGTTAAATCTATTCAGCTAAATTCGCCTGATGGCGAGCTAAATGTGCTGAAGCACGCTAAATTACTTCGTAGCTAAATTAACCTTCGGTCAGCTATGAGGCGAATTTAATTTAGCAGTTTTGAAAAAACAATTTAGCTATGGAGCGAAGTGGAATAATTTAGCTTTGAACGAAGTTCAAAATTTAGCTAAAAAGAATTATAAGAAGTGTTAATATGGCAGAAAGCATAATGCTTGATAAAGCAAAAACTTCACTGCGTCAGCAACTTCACTTTGAGCCTCAGCTCAAAACTTCACCAAAAAGAATGACATCCAAATCCATTCACTGATTCTATAGCACGATTGAAAGGTGGTATTATTATGAAGAAAATGATGGCGTTATTGCTTTGCCTTGTGATTATCTTGCCTGCGATTCCTGCATTTGCAGAGGAGGATATGTGGCAATATGTATTAGGCACCGACGAATACGGCATTCCCTATGCCATTTTAACGGGCGGAAAAGCCAACTTTGATGCCAAAAGCCTGACCGTTCCTTTAACCTTGGACGGGTATCTGGTGCGTGAAATCGGTGCCAAGGCCTTTCAGACCTTTGGTGAGGTGGAGGAAATCATTCTTCACACAAGCGTCCAAAAGATTGGTGCTTACGCCTTTGCAGGGCTTCCCAAGCTTCAAAAAGTGGCGATTCCCGAAAATAGCTTTTTGTTTTATATCGAGGACGGGGCGTTTATGAACTGTCGGAATCTGCGTGAAATCACCCTGCCCAAAAACCTGTTATCTATCGGGCAACAAACCTTTTCATATTGCACCTCATTAAAGGAAATGACCGTACCTAAAAATGTTCAAAGCTTAAACGGCGTAGTTTTAGAGTACTGTGATGCCTTAGAAAAGGTATCGGTGCAGTGTGATTGTGAAAACCTCGGCTTGTTTATTGCCGATTGCTACAGCTTAAAGGAATTGGCCTTTTCTGGGGATATTGCCTCGGTAGACGAATACTTTGACCATAATTTTTTTGAAAGTGAAGAGCGTGTAGATCCCAAAAGTCCCCGCATATTTACAACCCCTCGGAAGATGACGGTTATCGGCCACCGCGGCACGCTCATAGAGGAGACGGCGAAGCGGATCGGGGTGCCGTTTGTGTCCTTAAAGGAACGTGATGAAAAAACCTATGCCGTCCAAACCGCTTATGCCGACCAATTAAAAGAGCTCGGGCTCTTTTTGGGCACGGACAACGGCTATGAATTAGATCGACCCATGACCCGGGCCGAGGCGGTGACCATGCTTTATCGGGTATTTTTCGTTTATCCTGGGGGTGCGTCTTTTAACGCCTCTCATCCCTTTACCGACGTACCCGACTGGGCGTACAGCCCTGTGGCGTGCGCCTACACAGACGGGCTTACTTATGGCATTTCGGAGACTAAATTTGGCTCCGACATGCCTGTGACGGTGAATCAATACTTGACATTTATGCTCCGTGCCATGGGCTATGAGGCCATCGACTTTGATTGGGATTCTCCTTACGGTCTAGCCACCCGCCTACGGATGTTGCCTCCTGACACGGCGCTGAAACATTTTACCCGCGGGGATGCAGTTGCCATTACGGCGGCCACCTTGTTTGCTCCTCTCAAACAAGGAGATATGACCCTAGGCGAAAAGCTGGCAAGCATAGGAGTTTATCAAAAAGAGGAATTCGACCGTGTATTTGCCGAGAATCCCTTTGAGGGATATTACGCCAAACTGGCAAAAGCAGAAGAGGTCGTTTTGCCTGAATGGACGCCTATGAAAAGCAACCAGCAGTTCAGAAACAGCGTGCTTTTCTTGGGGAAGGACCTGGCATTTATCGTCCGCACCCATGTGACGGTCAATAAGGAAAACGTTCTTGAAAACGAAACGGTAACAGACGGGTTCTTTGAGGTAAACGAGGCGGGAGAGGTAACTGATTTTCATTACGACGGCGTATTTGATTTTGAGGACTATTTTCCCGAAAGCATTTCCAGATCAAAGCTGCGTAAGGATTTGAGTCGTTGGAACGCTGATTTATTCAAAGAGCTACACGCCGCAGGGGTATTGTTTTATCAAAAGCCCACTCACGATGCAGTGCTGGCGGACATTCTGGTGGATGATATGCGAACCTATACTATTGTTCACGAAACGGAGGAGTACTCTTTGGCGGAGGTCGTTCTGGGAGGAACGCCCCATGGCAGTTATTCTTCTTTGATGCTGGTTTATAAAGAGCCCTCGCTTCTGGGGGATGGGACGGTGGTTTCCCTGCCTTTGCCGCAAGAGACGTTCTGGGGAAACGCCCACACACCCGACAGTTTTGAATTTTCAGAAGACGGCAAGACACTGGTATATACAAAGACCTTTGCCGATAAGCTGGAAGTGTCTATTGACCCGTCTGTACCGTCAAGGCTGGTTCACGAAAAGGGGACTTATGCTTACACGGTGAATCTGGAAACAGGGGACGTTTCTCTGGAAATTATTGAATAAAAAAGAGCCTTCTGGCTCTTTTTGATTGCTAATTTTATGGCGGTGTGATAGAATAGATTTAACAAAGTTAATCTATTCAGCTAAATTGCCTGCGGCAGCTAAATGTTCTTAACACGCTAAAAGCGAATTTAATTTAGCTGCTCCAAAGGAGTTATTTAGCTATCGAACAAAGTGAGATAATTTAGCTTTGAATGTTAGTTCAAAATTTAGCTAAAATGACTGGCATCTAAATCGTTCGCTGATTCTATAATGAGTTTGCAAAGCAAACTCAATGAATTGCCTTCGGCGTGAATTGAAATCTGTGATTTCATGAATTGAGCCTTGCGGCTCATGAATTGCACGCGGTAGCAACAATTCATGGCTTTAGCCGATTCATGACAACGAAGTTGTCAATTCATAAAGAGTATGAAGATATGTTTGATAAATGTAGTAAAATTCGCAGATTACTAATAGCCTCAATTACTACCGCGAAAAAAGAATGAGAAATCGGTGGCATCTAAATTGTGCACGAATTCTATAATTTTTGCTTGACAGAAAGCACATGCAGCATTTGAATGATAAAGTATAATTAAGGTGAAACAAATGAAATATTTTGAGGATAACAACAGTGTTATAATAACAGAAATTTCTGATTTCAACCCCGAGCACACTTTCATGTGTGGTCAGTGCTTCAGGTGGGACAGGGAAGACGACCTTTCCTACACAGGTATAGCATTTTCAAAAGTGGTCAATATTTTTGCTGATTGTGAAAAAATTGTTATAAAAAACATTTCTGCCAATGAATTTGAGACATACTGGAAACATTATCTTGATTTTGACACTGATTACTACACAATAAAGCAAAGCTTTTCTAAAGACAACCATTTGAGTGTTGCCATGGATTATGGATGGGGTATAAAAATTCTCAATCAGGAAATTTTTGAATGTTTGATATCTTTCATTATTTCCACTCAAAATACAATTCCACGTATTAAAAAAATAGTTAGGAAACTTTCTGAAATGTATGGAAGAAAGGTTGAATATGACGGGAAAATATATTATGCTTTTCCATGTCTTGCGGACTTGAAAGATATTACTGCTGAGGATTTATCTCCACTGAAAGCCGGTTACAGAGCTTCATATATTGTTGATGCTGTAACAAAGATATCAAATGGTGAAGTTTGCATAGATAAGCTCTCGAATATGAGCTATGATGATGCAAAAAAAGAACTCATGAAAATAAAGGGAGTTGGACCTAAAGTCGCTGATTGTGTACTTTTGTTTTCATGTGGCAAAAAGGAAGCTTTTCCGATTGATGTGTGGGTGAAAAGAACAATACAGTCTCTCTACCTTGACAAAGATGCCACACAAAATGAAATTGCTGATTTTGCAAGTGAATATTTTGGCACCTATGCAGGCGTGGCACAACAGTACCTATTTTATTACGCAAGAGAAAATAAACTTTCATAATAAACAACAAAAACCGAGGAAGTAATTCCTCGGTTTTTGATTTGAAGATTATTTGATTACAGTTATTACACCACGAGGGCATTCTTTTGCGCATATTCCACATCCGACGCAAAGATCATAATTTATAACTGCAAGATTATCTGTAACAGTTATTGCTTGTTTGGGGCACTTATTCTCGCATATCTTGCAACCGATACAGCCTGCTTCGCAATAGTTCTTTACAGCTACGCCTTTGTCTTTTGACATACATTTGACAATGGCTGTTCTTTTTCGGGGGAGAAGTTCTATAATATTCTTCGGACAAATATTTACACAATTTCCACATCCAATGCAGTTTTCTGCATTTATATTTGCTATTCCGTTTATTATTGATATGCCATTTTCTTCGCACACTTTAACACAGCTGCCGAGCCCGATACAACCATATTCGCAGTTTTTTGGACCTGTTCCAAGTGAAGCCGCAGTAACGCAGTCGTCGATGCCGAAAATTTCGCATTTGTTCTGACAACTATCGCAGCTACCGTTACATTTTACAGAGGCGAATTTTGGCACAACTTCACCAATTTCAATGCCCATGATTTCACCAATTAACAGTGCTTTTTCTTTTGTCATAAGGTTGCAGGAGGTTACAGGTGCACCGTTTTTGACAATAGCCTGAGCAAAAGCACTGCATCCTGCAAAGCCGCATCCGCCACAGTTTGCGCCGGGTAAAACCTCATTGACTTTTTCGATTCTCTCATCTTTTTCAACTTTAAAAATAATTGAAGCAATGGCAAGGACGGCACCGAAGAAAAGACCGATTGCTCCTATTATAAGAGCAGGATATATAATCTGTTCCAACATAATGCAATCCTCCTTTTAAAATGAAAGTCCCTGAAAGCCTAAAAATGCAATGGCAATAAGGCTTGCAGTGATAAGGGCAATAGGGAATCCTTTAAGATATTTTGGGATGGATGCTGTTTCCAGTCTCTCTCTTACGCCTGCAAAAAGGAAAATCGCAAGAGTGAAGCCCATTGCTGCCCAAAATGAAAAGCTGAGTGTCTGAAAGAGAGTGTAATTTCTCTGAACATTTATAAGAGTAACACCTAAAACAGCACAGTTTGTTGTAATAAGAGGAAGGTAAATGCCGAGTGCATTGTAAAGAGAGGGTGCAAGCTTGGCAACAACCATCTCTACAAACTGTACAAGAGCTGCTATCAGGAGAATAAAACTGATGGTTTGAAGATATTCAACATTCAGCGGTATAAGTATATAGTGCTGGACAAGCCAAGTCAGAAGTGATGCAAAAACCATTACAAAAGTAACAGCCATTCCCATTCCAAGCGCAGTTTCGGTTTTTTTTGATACACCCAGAAATGGGCATATGCCATAAAACTTAACAAGCACAAAGTTTTCTATTAGCACACCAAGAACTGCAAGCGACAAAAACTCTTTTAAATAACTCATTTAGCTGCAGCTCCTTTCTTATCTTTGATAATGTTGTATATACCAAGGATGATGCCAAGTGCCAGAAATGCTCCGGGAGGAAGAATGAAAATCAGTGCCGGTTCAAAATTTGCACCAAAAAGTGGAAAACCGAGAAGTGATCCTGCGCCTAAAATTTCTCTTACAGAGCCAAGGATACTTAGTCCCATAGTGAAGCCGAGACCCATGCCGAGTCCGTCGAAAGCCGATGGAACAGGGCTGTTTTTGGCGGCAAAACTCTCTGCTCTTGCCAATATTATGCAGTTAACGGTTATCAGTGGGATAAACAAACCAAGAGCATTGGAAATGGCGGGAAGATAAGCCTTTAAAAGCATTTCGATTATGCTTACAAATGCAGCAATAACAACGATGTAGGATGCTATTCTGATTTTGTTCGGTATGAATTTTCTTATAAGCGAAATAACAAGATTGGAAAAAATAAGAACAAAAGTTGCCGAGATTCCCATGCCGATTGCATTTATTAGTGAAGTAGTAACAGCGAGGGTAGGGCACATGCCGAGAAGCTGAATGAAGGTCGGATTCTCATCGATGATACCGTTTTTTAATACTTTTAGATTTGAATTTTTTTCCATATTATTCAGCCTCCTTTGCTATGACTTTTGCTGCTTCAAGTGCGTTGTTTGCGCCTGTTACAACAGCCTTTGATGATATTGTGGCACCACTTATTGCCTGAATTTCATTATCAGACGGTAAGGGATTATTTTTTACAACAGACAGACTGCCTTTTTTGCCTTGTGAAAATTGGGAGTAGAACTTTGTTTCCTGAATTTTTCCACCAAGGCCGGGTGTTTCTGCCATAGATACAATTTTGATGCCTGTATAATTCATGTTGGTATCAATGCCGACGATCATACTGATTTCGCCGCCAAAACCCTGAGGCGCAACACTAATGCAATATCCTGAAAACTCACCGTTAGTAATTGCTTTGTCTGCAGAAACAAAAGAATATTTTTCTTCGAGTTCTTTTATGGTGGAGTCGGGAAGAGCAATCTTTTCAAATTTAGCATTTGCAATAACTTCCTGTTTGGCTTTTTGTGAGTTTTGTTCGTTAATAAGAGCTATTTTATCCTTGGTGATATAATTGCAGAGAGTTAAAAGCAGTGTCGCAACAAAAGTGATTGTAAAGAGGATAGATGCAAGTTTGAAAACAAAAAGTTTATTGTTTGCTTTATCCATTTGCTTTCACCACCTTGCCGAATTTTCTGGGTTTGATATATTTGTCGATGAGAGGTGTAGCAATATTCATAATAAGTATTGCATATGTTACACCCTCGGGATAGCCACCAAAACTTCTTATAACAGAGGTTATAAGTGCAGCACCAATTGCGTAGACAAACTGGCCTTTTTTAGAAACGGGGCTAGTGGTATAGTCGGTAGCCATGAAAAATCCTGCGAGGATTATGCCTCCCGAAAGAATATTGTATAAAAATCCGTAGTCGGTAAATAAAATTCCAAACAATCCCACTGCAATAATGTATGTGGCAGGAATTACAACACTGATTACTTTTCTGAAAATAAGGTAAATTCCACCAATTAAAAGCAGTAAAGCCGATACTTCGCCAATGGAACCGGGCACATAGCCTAAAAACAAATCAATAAGCTTGAATGGAGTACCACCGTTTTTGATTACAACAAGTGGAGTTGAACCTGAAACAGCATCTATTCCCGTGCCAAAAATGCCAAAACAATCTTTTGGACCGGGGAAGCTTGTCAGTGCGACTGGCCAGCAGGCAAGCAGAAAAGCTCTTGCAGCCAATGCAGGATTGACAAAATTCTGACCAATACCACCGTAAAAGCATTTGACAACAATGATAGCAAAAGCATCGCCAATCATAATTATCCAAAGTGGTGTTCCTGCGGGAAGCGTCAGGGCGAGAAGCAGTCCGGTTACAACTGCACTTAAGTCGGATGTTGTATTCGCTTTTTTTATCGCTTTGCACCATAGATGTTCAAATAATACACTGAATGCTATTGAGGATACGATAGCAATTAAAGCATCAATGCCAAAAAAGTATATACCTGCAAGTGAGGCAGGTAAGAGAGCGATGATTACATCGAGCATTATTTTTCTTACATTGTTTTCACCATGAGTGTGTGGTGTGTATGATACAATCAATTTATCCAAGCTGTTTCACCTCATTTCTTTTTGCTTGCGACGATTTTTCTTTTCATGAGCTTTATTCTTTGTGTGATGTGGTTACCCGAAGGACAAGTGAAAGAACAAACCCCACATTCTATACAATCCATTGCATCATATTTGATGCAGGTTTCCATATCATCTATTTTAGCATAGCTGTTAAGCTGAACCGGCATAAGTCCCATCGGGCATTTCTCGACGCATTTGCCGCATCTTATACATGGAGTTTCGGGGCTGAGTTCCGATTCTTCTTTTGTCAGTGCTAAAATAGCAGATGTACCTTTTATGGTGGGCACGTCTATGGAGCACTGAGCTATACCCATCATAGGACCACCGGCAATAACTTTTGCAGTTATGTTTTCGTTGAATTCAGCAAATTCCAAAACATCTCTGAAAGATGTGCCTATCCTCACTTTGAAATTTGCAGGTTTTTTGACAGCCAGACCTGAGACGGTGATGATTCTTGTTAAAGCAGGTTGTCTGAATTTGATCGCTTTGTAAACTGCAGTACAGGTGTCTATATTGTCAACAACAACACCCACATCGGCGGGTAACTTTCCGCTTGGAACTTCTCTGCCTGTGATGGCTTTGATAAGGTGCTTTTCACTGCCCTGAGGATATTTGGTTTTGAGAGGACACACCTTTATGCCTACGTATTTTTCGGCATATTTTTGCATTATTTCAATTGCTTTTGGTTTGTTGTTTTCAATGCCAATATAAGCTTTTTTAACACCTAAAATGCTCATAATCTGAAGTATACCGTCGATGACAAGCTGAGGAGTTTCAATCATTACACGGTAGTCTGATGTTAAATATGGTTCACACTCTGCACCGTTTACTATAAAAGCATCAATTTTTTTGTCGGGCGGGGGAGAAAGCTTTATGTGTGTTGGAAAACAAGCACCACCATGTCCGACAATGCCGGCATTCTTTATGAGCTCAATCTTTTCCTTGGCGGATAGTTCGTTTTCGTCATTATATTCTCTGATAGTGTCGCACATGGTGTCCTCAAAGTCATTTTCAATCACTATGCTCATGACTTTGGTGCCATTTGAGTGGAGTCTGGGTTCAATTGCTTTTACTTTGCCCGAAACGGTGGAATGAACCTTAGCGCTTACAAAAGCTTCGCTATCACCTATAATCTGTCCCACCTTCACTTCGTCACCGATGCTGACGCAAGGAAGACAGGGGGCACCTATGTGTTGCGACATGGGATACACCATTAATTTTGATGCACTGATTTCTGTGATTGGGATATTTTCTGTTATTTTTTTGTGATCGTCAGGATGTGTACCGCCTTTAAAAGTTAAAAATTTCAATGTGAGACCTCCTTTATAAATCATTTGTGCTCGTTGAGGAGTTTGTTTTTGATATCCCATAGCTTGGGAGAGAGGTCAACATAATAGTCGTGAGGGTTTTCAAAACGTTTAACTTCGTCCCAAAGACCGTCAACCTGCTCTTTACAATAGTTTCTGATATCTTCAATGTCTGGTGACTCATATACACACTTGCCCTTGTCAAATATCTTAACCAGTAAGTCTTTTGCGTGATAATCGGTCACAATTTTTCTTTTCCAGGTGTGGTTTGGATCAAAAATCTCATAGTCACTGCCATCGGGAAGTGCCTCGTCAGAGAGCATCAACACATCGGCTATTGCCTTGTTGTTTTCGTTTGAATACAGTCTGACAACTCGTTTACTGCAAGGGGTTGTAATTTTTTCTACATTTTCAGAAAGCTTAATTTTTGGTATTTCTTTGCCGTTTTCAAACACAGACGCAAGCTTATACACACCACCGAATACAGGTTCCGATTTTGATGTTATAAGTCTTTCACCAACACCAAAAGAGTCGATTTGCGCGCCTTGTGAAAGAAGGTCGCGTATAATGTATTCGTCCAGTGAGTTGCTAATAACTATTTTGATGTTGTCCAGTCCTTCGTCATCGAGCATTTTACGTACTTTTTTCGAAAGATAAGTTATATCACCACTGTCGATTCGTACGCCGCCGGTGGTGTAGCCATTGGGGATAAGATATTCTTTAAAGACTCTGATGGCATTTGGCAGACCTGATTTTAGCACATTGTATGTGTCGATCAGAAGTGTGCAGTTTGTGGGGTAGGTTTTGGCATATGCCAAAAATGCATCATATTCTGTTGGGAACATCTGTATCCAGCTATGTGCCATAGTGCCGAGTGCGGGTGTTTTGTACATGATATCAGAAATAGTACATGCAGTTCCTGCGCAACCGGCAATGTAGGCTGCCCTGGCACCGTTAATAGCTCCGTGTGGTCCCTGAGCTCTTCTGGAACCAAACTCCATTACAGCTCTTCCTTGTGCAGCTCTTACTATTCTGTTGGTTTTTGTTCCGATGAGACTTTGGTGGTTTATGGTTAAAAGAACCATGGTCTCAATAAACTGCACTTCAATAGCAGGGCCAATTACTTTGATAATAGGCTCATGGGGAAAGATGGGAGTGCCTTCTTCGATAGCCCAGAGATCGGATGTGAATTTAAAATCTGCAAGATACTGCAAAAACTCTTCAGAAAAAAGCTTTTTCTCTCTCAAATAAGCAATGTCTTCTTCGTCAAATTTTAAATTTTTAATATAATCAATAAGCTGCTCAAGTCCCATCATTATGGCAAAGCCACCGTCATCGGGAACTTTTCTGAAAAACATATCGAAACATGCAATCTGATCTTTCATCCCGTGAGAAAAATATCCGTTCGACATGGTAATTTCATAAAAATCTGTGAGCATAGTCAGATTAAATTCGTTTTTCAAATTAATCACCTCTGGTATTTTTGCAATAAACAAGCGAGGTTGAAAACCTCGCCAAAATTTTAACAAACTTATTTAGTTCCGAGTGCTTCTTCGAGCCAGAAAGCACCAATGTCCAAAGCTCTGTATATGCCTTCTCTTTCAGCTTTCTTTACTATTTTAACACCTTCCATAAGAGAAACAATAACCTCTGTTGCAAGCTCTAAATCTTTTTCTTTTTCGGTATCTAAAATTCTGATATGGATATAATACTTATCGTTTATGTCGCCATATATTACTTCATTGCCGCGTTTTACAAGTGGTCTTGAATTATATATAAGAGCTGTCTGCTCTTTCTTTTTTGCCATACATATTCACCTCTATCGAATTATTAGTTACATTTTAGCACATAAAATTAAATCTGTAAAGACATAATATAAATAAAGTTGAAAAAGTGTAAAAAAATCAAAAAACGAGGCGAAAATTTTGTTGATTTCTCTCACAAGAACTTTGATATTGTATTCTTTGGTTGTTTTGTCTCTGAGAATAATGGGTAAAAGACAAATAGGGGAGCTCCAACCATCTGAGCTGGTTGTGGCAATAATGATTTCCGACCTCGCTACCGTGCCGATGAGTGAAACTGCTATACCGTTGCTTTATGGCATCGTGCCTATTTTCACCTTGGTTTTTGCTGAGGTACTTTTGTCATATCTTTGCCTTCTTTCTCCTAAAATAAGACTTGCGGTCAGTGGGAGACCAACCTATATAATTTACAAAGGAGAGATAAATCAGAGGGAAATGAAAAAAGCAAGGTACAGCATATCAGATCTGATGGAAGAGCTGAGAATGCTTGATGTTTTTGACATATCAAAGGTCAGCTCGGCACTTCTGGAAACAAGTGGTAAGATTTCTGTTGTTACCCGTGAGAATGAAGGGGAAACAGGCTATGTTTTAATAAGCGACGGGTGTCTGCAGAATAATGTTTTAAAATTTTCTCCTTTCAGCGAAAAAGAAATCAAAAAATTTATTGGCACCAAAAACATTAAGGATATTTTTTTATTGTCAGTTAATACCAGTCGCGAAATATATTGTGTTATGAAAGAAAAATAAATATGAAAAATATAATTATAATTATAACAATCAGTGCTATTCTTGCTTTTTTAAGTCTGGCTGAAGGCTTAGTTGTTAAAAATTTTTCCGATGACATGAAATTGTCAGTATCTGCAACGATGGAAAAAATTAAAAGTGACTCTGTTAATGAAAGTGACATCAGCAAAATTGAAGATATCTGGGAAAAATATAAAACAGCAGTTTTTATATTTGTAAATCACAATGCTTTCAAAGAATATGAAGATTGCATTTCTGAAATGCAATATCACTACAAATCCAGTGAAAACAGCAAGTTATATTACAAAGCATATAAGTTATACGAAATAAACAAGAGAATGGAAGGCTCAATGAAATTTAACATAGGAAACATATTTTAATTTTATTTAATTAAAATATTGAAATATTATCTTAAATGTGATAGTATATATTTAATGTTTGATAAGTATTGGGGTATCACATATGAGAATTATGGCTATTGATTATGGCGATTCAAGGGTAGGTATTGCTCTTTCGGATGAGCTCGGCATTACTGCACATGGACTTAAGACTCTTCCTAACAAGGTTTATTCAAAACTTCTGGATTCTATTGTTACACTTACTAAGGAAAACAAGGTCGGAAAAATAGTTATAGGTATGCCGAAAAACCTCAACGGAACTCTTGGTATAAGAGCTGAGGTCACGCAGGAATTTGCCGACGATCTTTTAAAGAGATTGCCTGATATTCCGATTGTGTTTCAGGATGAACGCCTTACAACCGTTGAAGCTGCTACATATCTTAACTACACCAACACTCGTGGAAAATCACGGAAAGCTGTAATTGATACTGTCGCTGCAGAGATTATTCTGCAAACTTATCTCGTAACAAATGCAATAAGGCAAAAAGGAGAATAATAGATATGCAAGAAAATTCCACACTTACTTTTTATGATGAAAACAATGAGGCAATAGAGCTTGAAATTGTCGATTCTTTTGAACTTGGCGACAATAAATATGCTGCGCTTGCCACTCCTGAGGTTGATGATGAAGAATCCGAAGTGTTCATCATGAGGCTTGAAACCATATCTGACGATGAAGATGCCTTTGTCATGATTGAAGATGAAGCTGAACTTGATGCAGCTTTTGAAATGTTCAGAGACAGATGTGGCGAAGAATTTGATATTATAGACTGAATGAGGCATTTAAGTATAACATATCATATTAGCCCCCTGCGGTGTGCGTGAAATGGATTTTATTTTAACCGATAATTTATGAAC
>JAZNBF010000100.1:0-2347 GCA_045586905.1 Clostridia bacterium | reverse complement strand
CATTAACCTCTTTTGCAGAAAGGTATTCTTTTTCCATAAGGAAGGTAACGATGGCAGGATCGATATCACCCGAACGGGTGCCCATGGGAACACCGGCAAGTGGTGTGAAGCCCATAGATGTATCGACAGATTTGCCACAGTCAACAGCTGCAATGGAAGAACCGTTGCCGAGGTGGCAGGTGATGATTTTGAGTTCGGAAAGGGGTTTGCCAAGCATTGCGGCAGCTCTTTCGGAAACAAAACGGTGGCTTGTGCCATGGAATCCATATCTTCTGATTTTGTGTTTGGTGTAGAGCTCATAAGGAAGAGCATACATATATGCCTTTTTGGGCATTGTCTGATGGAATGCTGTGTCGAACACACCAACCTGAGGAACACCGGGCATTGCTTTTTCGCAAGCTTCGATGCCGATGATGTTGGCAGGGTTGTGGAGAGGTGCAAGCTCTGAGCAGATGTGGAGAGCTTCTTTAACCTTTTCGTCGATAACAACGGAGCAAGCAAAGATTTCGCCACCGTGAACAACTCGGTGACCTACTGCATCGATTTCTTTCATGTCGGCAATAACACCGTGTTCACTGTCTGTGAGAGCATCGATAACCATGGAGATAGCAACAGAATGATCGTCCATGTGTTTTTCTACTACATAATCATCTTTGCCTGGAACTTTGAGAGTAAGCTTGGAGCCTTCAATGCCTATTCTTTCGCAAAGACCTTTGGCTAAAACTTTTTCTTCTTCAATTTTGATGAACTGGTATTTGAGTGAAGAACTACCTGCATTGATAACTAAGATATTCATTTACATTTACCACCTTTATATATTATTGTGCCTGAGCCTGTACACATGTGATTGCAACAACACCAACGATATCATCTGCGCTGCAGCCTCTTGAAAGGTCATTGATGGGTTTAGCTATGCCTTGTGTAACAGGACCGTATGCTTCGGCTTTTGCAAGACGCTGAACGAGCTTGTAACCAATGTTGCCTGCATCGAGGTCGGGGAATACCAAAACATTTGCTTTGCCTGCAACATCGGAGTCGGGAGCTTTTGATGAGCCGACTGAAGGAACGATGGCAGCATCGAGCTGAAGCTCACCGTCAACCTTGAGATTTGGGTTAGCTTCTTTGCAGATGCGTGTAGCTTCTACGACTTTATCGACATCGGCATGTTTTGCACTGCCCTTTGTGGAGTGTGAAAGCATGGCAACGATAGCTTCTTTCTGAGTGAGAAGCTCGAAAGATTCGGCAGAGCAAGCAGCAATTGCAGCAAGCTTTTCGGGATCGGGGTTCTGTTCGAGACCTGAGTCTGCGAAAATGAATGTACCGTCTGCGCCATATTCGCAATCGGGAACAACCATTACAAAGAATGCGGAAACGAGCTTAACACCGGGTTTGGTTTTGATGATCTGAAGGCTGGGACGAAGAGTGTTGGCAGTGGAGTGACATGCACCTGATACAACACCGTCGGCATCGCCATTTTTTACCATGAGGCATGCATAGTACATATAGTCACCAAGAGCCTGTTTTTTGGCTTCTTCATAGGTGAGGCCTTTAGCTTTGCGGAGTTCAACGAAAAGGTTGATATACTCCTCGGTTTTTTCATATGTAAAGGGATCGATGATAGTAGCTTTTGAAATGTCAAAGCCTTTACTGTTTTCTTTGATTTCTTCGGGTGTGCCTATGATGATAATGTTGGCAATGTCTTCTTTAAGGCAAGTTGCTGCTGCCTCGAAGGTTCTCGGATCCATTGATTCGGGAAGAACTATTGTCTTCTTATCTTGTTTTGCACGAGCTTTAATCTGGTCTAAAAATTTGCTCATTTTTTACCTCCTGTATATTAAAAAAATATTTGTATACATACATTGTAGATTATACTACATTATTTTCCATTTTACAAGACCTCTGACAATATTTTTGCGAATTGTTTTTCCAAATTAATACTTTAAAAATTATAAAAGTTGTGATATTATATATATAAAGTACAAAAAAGGAGCATTATATATGACGACAGACAATGTATGCTTAAAAAATGAATATCTGACAGTTGTGATAAAACCGATGGGTGCTGAGATAATCAGCATAAAAGGCACAGATGATGTGGAGAGAATTCATCAGCCCGACATGGTTTTCTGGAACGGTCAGGCCCCTATTCTCTTTCCCTGGTGCGGAAAAATGAGAGATTTAAAATATGTTTATGAAGATAAAGAATATCAGCTTAAGCAACACGGTTTTGCCAGAGAGAGTATGTTTGACCTGCTCGAACAAACAGAAGACCTTGCAGTGTTTTCACTTCTCTCAAGCGATGAAACAAAAAAGGTTTATCCATTTGATTTTGAGCTTATTGTTACAT
>JAZNBF010000099.1:0-12110 GCA_045586905.1 Clostridia bacterium | reverse complement strand
CTTCTTCTTTCGGGTGCCACGAGTGTCGCCCATACAAAACCATGCTTAGATGAATTATGGAAGACCGTAGACACATAAAAGCGTATTGACTTTTGTCAATACGCTTTTTTAGTGTGTTTGCCACGGAGATTCGAACTCCGGGTATCAAGAATTGCGAGTCAAGTGCTCTGAACGGTTGAGCTAATCGAAGTCGGCAGTTTTGATGCCTTGCGCTGCCGGTGGCAGATGAAGCAAGGCAGACCGTAGTTCCAGATTGGTGTAAAAAAAGAACGCTATGTAGCGTTCTTTTTTGTGTCTTTATGTAGTTTAAATTACCATAATAAGCGTACCCGCGCCTATGAGAATACATCCCAGCAGTGACTTTATGGTGAACTGCTCGTGAAGGAATACAAATGCCAGCACAAGAGTTATGACCACGCTTAATTTATCTATGGGTACCACCTTTGATGCCTGACCTATCTGAAGTGCCTTATAGTAACAAAGCCACGATGCACCTGTGGCAAGACCTGACAGAGCTAAAAACATCCAGCTTTTAGTAGTTATAGAAGATATGCCCTTCTGTGCATTTGTGAGAAAGACCATAAGCCACGCCATAACCACAACCACCATAGTTCTTATAGCAGTGGCAAGGTTGGAATTGACACCATCTATGCCTATCTTTGCAAGGATTGATGTGAGTGCGGCAAAGACAGCCGAAAGAAGAGCTAATATAAACCACATATAAATCACTCCGCCTCTTTACATATTTTGACATAAGTATACCATGTATGAGGTCAGGTTTCAATATAAAAAGTGTGTCGAATCACTTACTCTCAAACTCTTTGCCATTTATCAGATAATCTATCGACACATTGAAATACTTTGACATTTTGCAAAGCGTCTCAATGTCGGGGTTTCGTTTGCCATTTTCATAGTACGATATAGCCTCACGGCTGATTGACAAATCCATTGCCACCTTTTGCTGACTGTATTTTTTCAGTTTTCTTATTTGTATCAAACCCAACATTTTCATAACATCACCCTTGACTTTATTGTAACAAACTGTTACAATAAAAATGTAACAATATGTTACAAATACATCATAGAAAAGAGGAAAAATTATGAAAAAACTTTTATGCAGTATTCTCGCCCTATCCATTTTGGCATCGGGTGTGGCAGTGTGTGCGGCAGAGCCTTCGGAAGAAGAAATGTCCGACCTTTATAATTATGAAATAATGGTTGGATATGAAGACGGTGAGCTGAGACTCAACAAAAATGCGACAAGAGCAGAGGCTGTAAAAATGATGTGCCATGCAGGGATGGGCAGTTTTGGCATAGATGCCAATGATGAGGAAAACGGAAAATATTTTTCGGACATTCCCCAAAATCACTGGGCAGTAAAATACATAAATTCAGCTGTTGGCATAGGCATATTGGACAGCACCGAAGACGGTACTTTCAATCCTGATGGCGACATAACATACAACGAGTTTGTTAAAATGCTTGTCAGACTTTTAGGCTATGAACCGATGGCAGAATTAAAAGGCGGTTATCCTGCAGGCTATATGGCAACTGCAACACAGATTGGTCTCACAAAATATTTAAACTTCAAGCCGGATGATAATGTAAAAAGAGGCGATGCGGCAATTATGACAGCATATGCTCTTGATGTGCCTCTTATGATGCAAACAGCATTTGGTGCTCAGATTGAATATAACATCATGGACGGAAGTAATGGCACAAAGCTCTTTACACTTCGCACTTTATTAGAAGATTACAGAGCAAACATAAAAAAATAACTATAAAAAACGGCTTGCACTTGCAAGTCGCTTTTTATGAGTAGAGAATAGCACATAATCTCAGAATATTACATATTCTGAGTGTTGACTTTTAAATTTTCGTATGCTATTCTTTTTCAAAAGAACTTAAATTTTACTCGCCGGTTATTTTGGAGGGATTTTTGTGAACATACACAGATTCTCAGTTTCGGTCAACTGTCATTTGGCAGACGACAACTTAAAAGCAGATAAACTTCAGGATTTTCAAGAAATCTATGACGATAACGGATTTATTATGCTGCCCGACAGTTATACCGAAGACGGCCCGGCAACAAGGCTCGTTATCGCCTGCCACGGAGCAGGCGGCTCTATAAGAACTAACGATTCACAGATTGAACATCTGGAATTTTCTAAGTATCTTGTTGCAAACGGCTATGCTGTAATGGATGTCAACGGTTTACCTGAACAATATTGTAAAAAATATGACATCAATATGTGTAATAACATCGGAAGTCCGATTGCCGTAAGGAGCTATGTCAAGGCATATCATTACTGCATGGAAAAATTCAACCTCAAGCCCCAGGTGTTTGTGTTTGGAGGTTCTATGGGCGGAATAAGCAGTACAAACCTTGTGCTTAGCGGATGCATCCCGATTGTGGCACATGCGGCTTTTTGCCCTGTTCTTGACACATACAATCAGATCTTTTTGCATCCGTGGACAGGCGGATTGCCCAAAATTGCACTTGGAAAGATATTTGGTTTTGATACTGATGAAAACGGCGAATATATTTATGATGAAAGTAAGGTAGCAGGATACAATCCTGCAAAAAGCAAAAAAGCCGAGGTTTATCCTGTGCCTGTGAAATTCTGGCATTGTGAGGATGACCCGATTGTATCTTATGAAGTCACAAAGAAATTCGTTGATAAAATCAAAGAAAATGGCGGTATAGCACATTTAAGAACTCTTTCCCACGGTGGTCACGAGCCTCATATGGTTGGAGACTTTATAAAAAATCCTTCAGGCCGTACCACATACAACGGAACTGAAATAAAGATAACACCCATTGTAGAAGAAATGTATATATGGTTTAATAATTTTAATTAAATTTTAAAAGGTGATTAATTCTATGTATAAAAAAGTAACAATAGATTGTTTGCCGAACATAGTATTTGCACACCGCTACACAACCACTGATTATAAAATATCGTTTACTCCCAGGAAGAATCTGATTGAAATAGCCTATATTGAAGAGGGCGACATTATAAAAAAATATGAAAATGGTAAAACCGTCACTGTCCCCGAGCACAGCGTTGATGTAAACATATATGACAAAAATGTTTTAGCCTCGAGTAATGCACAAAGACACAGCCACTTTACTGTATGCATATCTCTTGATGCCGAACCTGAGAGTGTATCGGAGCAGGAAATAGCCAAACTCAACAAAGCTAAACGCGAAAGAATTGATACTAATAAAATGTATGCAATTATTCCTTCGTTTTTTTTGCCAAACCAATACGGCGGTAAAATCCAGAGCATCATACAAAAAATAATAAGAGAGCATGCCACCTCAGAGGGCAGCAAAAACACTCTGTGTACAGGATTGGTTTTTGAACTTTTGTATGAAATAACATGTGAATGCACAAAAAATGCTTATGTTCAAAATAATGTTATGCCATCAGGTGTTATGTACACCCAGCAGGCTATGAAATATATTTCGTCACACACAAGCGAAAAAATCCGTGTTTCGGATATAGCAAAGCATATTGGAATAAGCGAAGGGTATCTGAGCAACATTTTTAAAGCTGTAACAGGGCAGACAATTATAGAATATATCATTCGTGTAAAACTAAATTGTATTAAAGGATACCTGTTGAATGAAAATTATACACTCAAAAAA
The DNA here is from genome assembly GCA_045586905.1 of Clostridia bacterium. Taxonomy (GTDB): domain Bacteria; phylum Bacillota; class Clostridia; order UMGS1810; family UMGS1810; genus RGIG1828. The sequence continues at coordinate 8,455 of JAZNBF010000099.1, read as the reverse complement.
GCAGGCGAAAATGTAGGTATATATGACGAAAACTATCTCAGCAAGATTTTTAAGAAATACACAGGAATGACAGCAAGGGAATATAAAGCACAGCTGCGCCGATAAAAATCAGCTCCTGTCACCTTTATGTTAAGAATAATACATATTATCAGGATTTTGCATTAACAAGCAAAATGAAAAAATATATAATTTCACTTGCGAAAATTTTTAAGGGCGTGTGATTCTATGAATGTTATACTTTTAGTTATAGGCATTGTTTTGTTTGGTATGTATAGTACAATAGGCAAACCCGCAAACAGTCGTTGTCGTAATAACGCTTCTCTTATTCTTTACAACTGTTTATTCACCTGTGTTGCTGCAATTTTTTCTTTTTGTACTTCGGGAAAGAATTTTATATTGCCCACATCTTCTGTTATTACTTCATTAGTTTTCGGTATGATGTTTTGCATGACAGCATATCTGCATATGAAAACCGTTCAGACAGGTCCTCTTTCTTTGGGTACTTTAATTATTTCCTTCAGCCTGATAATACCTCTTATTTACTCTTTCCTTTTTTTGCACGAGCCCTTTACACTTTCAAAGCTTATCGGAATTCTTCTTTTGGTTGTATGTGTGTTTCTGTCGACTAACCTTTCTTCTGAAGATAAAAAAATGTCTGTAAAATGGTTCGTCTTTGCTATTTTGACTTTGCTTTCCAATGGTTTGCAGAGTGCATTAAGTCAGGCACATCAGGTACATACAGGCGGTGCATACACTTCTCAATTCACTGCATTGGGTTATGCCTTTGCTGCTCTCAGTTCGTTTTTTCTTTTTTGGATTGTAAAACACAAAGAAAAAGCAGAAACAAGATATTTTTTCAAGCCTGCTATGCTGCTTTTAGTGTTTTTATCGGGACTCACATCATTTGGTGCCAACTACATTGTGCTGTCTCTTGCAGCAGTTATGAACGGTTCTATAGTTTATCCCGCTGTGCAGGGCGGTTCTCTGGTTATTGTGACACTTAGTTCGGTCTTGTTCCTTAATGAAAGAATTAATCTAAAAAAATTTATCACTATTGTGATGGGTATCGTATCGGTCGTTTTACTTAATATATGACGGTGATTTATGACGAAAGGAATGATTTAAATGTCAAACCAGGTGAACGGAAACGGTTTTAACGATGACACTGCTTACCTTCAGGAGCTTCTTGACAAAAGAGGAAAGGTTTATTTTCCCGAGCCTGAAAAGTACTACCAGATAAGTAAAACACTAAAGATTCACTCAGACACTCAGCTTGTTATAGACAGATTTACTGAAATCCGTCTTATGGATAACTCTGACTGCCTTATGCTTGAAAATGACGAGCCGAGAAATTGGAACAAAAACATTAGCATTGAAGGCGGCATATGGAATTTCAGGAACTTAAATCAAGCTCCTAATCCATGTGCCACAGGCAACCGTCATGTACCTTCAACCGGCGGTCCGTTTAATTCAAGCGAGTATTTTGATGACTACTATATTGGCAAGATTTTCCGTTTTTCTCATGTGAAAAACCTGACAATAAAGAACATGACGGTAAAAGACCCCGTGACCTATGCAATTGACTTAGGCTTTGTTGAAAACTTTACCATTAGAGATATTGATTTAGATTACAATCTTGGCAATCCGTATGCACTTAATATGGACGGCATTCACATTGACGGAGGATGCCGATACGGTTATATTGAAAACATAAAAGGCACAGCCTATGACGACCTTGTTGCAATAACCAGTAATGACGCTTGCTCAGGACCAATAAGCGATATCACTATAAATGGTTTGTACTCTGAAGGCTGCCACAGTGCAGTAAGAGTTCTCTCGGTTTATGACCCTGTTAAAAATATTAATGTTTCAAATGTGTACGGTACATTTTACCGTTATGCAGTGTGCATTTCACAATTCCATCATGTGGAAGGTGCAAAGGGAAGCTTTAGCAATCTCACATTTAAAAACCTTGCTGTCAGCCGTGCTCCGCTTGAGAAAAAGCTCGGATGCGGAAGGTGGAAGCTCTTTGGGCTTTTTCACATTGGTGATGATATCGACATTGACTCGCTCAGCATCGAATCGCTCTCAAGACAGGAAAGCGTAAATCCCGTGGAAACGATTTTTGTGGAAGAAAATGTCAGAATTGAGAACCTTTCAATCACAAACTGCGTACAGAAAAATCTCCTTGACCACCCCGATTATATTATGGGTGAAGGTCACAAGGATGATATCGACTTCATACGCGACAGAAACAAAGACACCAACGACATTATTTTCCTTTTGAATAATGGTAAAATTGACAATCTCACTATGACAGGTATGGTGGTTGATGGAACTGTTATTGAAAACAATGGGACAATTGATGCTTTAAAATAATATTTCGTTTTTAGTACACTACATAAAAAGGGCGTGTCTCAATAAGTGATTTTTCACTAAATTGAGGCAACGCCCTTTTTTGTGTTTATTTATTATTTCAATTAATTTTCAGAATATATAACAGTCACATCAGGATGAAGCTGAAGAATTGATGCAGGCACCTGGGGAGTGATGGGACCGTAGAAGGATTTTTCCAAAATATCCTTTTTGTTTTTGCCATTGGCAATTAAAAGAACTTTTTTTGCATTCATTATAGCACCCATACCCATTGTGATTGCTTTGGTGGGTACATCGTCTTTTGATGCAAAGAAGCGTGCATTTGCTTCGATGGTGGAAGGATCGAGCTCTACCTCGTGAGTTTCTTTTGTGAAGAATTCATCAGGTTCGTTGAAGCCGATGTGGCCATCAAGACCGAGACCTAAAAGCTGAAGGTCTATGCCGCCGAGGGAGTCGATGAGAGCATCATATCTCTCGCCTTCTTTGGTGAGGTCGGATGCGCAACCGTTGGGCACATGAGTCTTCTCGGGGCAGATGTTAATCTTGGAGAAAAGATTGGTGTCCATAAAATAACGATAGCTCTGGTCATTTGTGCCATCGAGACCTGCATATTCGTCGAGATTGACACTTGTAACAGTTGAAAAATCGAGCTCGCCCTTTGCACATTTGTCGGCAAGATGGGCATATGTGCCGAGAGGTGTGGAGCCTGTTGCGAGACCGAGCACGCAGTTTGGTTTCATGATAACCTGTGCTGAGATGATGTCACCTGCTATGCGGCTGAGTTCCTCATAGCTGTTTGCCTTAATGAATTTCATAAAAATATCCTCCTTGAAGTACAATTATTGCCTTTTGACAATGTTATCTGCACTTTTCACTATATAATTTTCTCCGATGACGCCTCTCACACTTGTGAGCGGATAGACCGAAGTGTTTTTGCCGATGATTGTGCCGGGGTTGAGCACCGAGCCCGAGCCTATGTCGGCTCCGTCTGCAAGGATGGCACCCATCTTACGAAGACCTGTATCGAAAACACCGTCTGATGTTTTAACACATACATTTGTTCCGTCAGATTTAAGGTTGGAGCAGATTGCACCTGCGCCGAGATGGGCGTGATAACCCAGAACAGAATCACCAACATAATTATAGTGCGGAGCCTGGACTTTGTCAAGTAAAATGCAGTTTTTAAATTCGGAGGAATTGCCGAGAACGCAATTTTTGCCCGTGATGACATTACCTCTTATATATGCACCCGGGCGGATTTCGCACCCGTCGCCTATGATGCAGGGGCCGATTATGGTGGAGAGGGGCGAAACCGAGACATTTTTGCCAATGAGCACGCCTTCTGAATAGCTTTCATATTCGCCCGCAAGCTCTTTTTGAAGCTCCACAATAAAGCTCTTTATGAGGGGGAGGATTTCCCACGGGTAGGTACACCTTGAAAAGAGGGGTGCAAGATGAGGTGGCACAGATGAAAAAAGCTCTTTGGTTGTAATCTGACTATTCAACCGAATGTCCCCTTTCACAAATCACCTTTGCTATTTCTTTAGCATATTCTTTGCAAAGAGTGAGATTTTCTGCTTCGACCATTATGCGCACAACTTTTTCGGTGCCGCTTTTTCTCAGAAGCACCCTGCCCTTTCCGTCTATGAGCTTTTCAACATCTTCTTTACACCTGAGCACTTCCTCGTCGCAAAGAACCTTGTCTTTGTCGCGGACCTCAATGTTTTTGGTGTATTGGGGGAAGAGGGTGAGGCCTGATGTGAGCTCAGAAAGAGTGGACTTTGTGTCGCAAAGCTCCTCGGCTATCATGATGGCAGTGAGAAGTCCATCGCCTGTGGCGGCATATTTTTTGAGAATGATATGCCCCGACTGCTCACCGCCGAGTGAGTAGTCATTTTTTTGCATACATTCATACACAAAACGGTCGCCCACATCGGTATATTCACACTTTATGCCGAAGCTGGAAAGGCTTGCTTCAAGGCCGGAGTTTGACATGATGGTGGCAACTAAGGTGTCGTCGGTCAGCATGCCTCTCGACTTAAGTCGTTTTGAGAGGATGTATAAAATGGCATCACCGTCTATGACATTTCCGTTTGCATCAACTGCCAGACATCTGTCGGCATCGCCATCGAAAGCAAAGCCGAGGTCGAGATGATTTTCTCTCACAAGGTCGCAAAGTCTTTCGATGTGAGTGGAGCCACAGCCCGAATTGACATTGAGCCCGTCGGGTTCGGCACCGATGGTGGTGATGCGTGCGCCGAGTGCTCCGAAAACCGATCCTGCAATGGCCCACGATGCACCATTGGCGCAGTCAAGACCTATGTGCAGATGTTTGTAGGAATGGGACGCAAGTGAAATGAGGTAGCCAACATAACGGTTTCTGCCTGCCACATAGTCGACAATGCAGCCGAGTCTGTCTTTGGTGGCATAGGGAAGATCTGGTGAGGTTATGCCGAGGGATGCAAGGTCACCGTCGAGATAGGCTTCGATGAGCGAGGTGGTGGCATCGTCGAGCTTTTCACCGTAGCGATTTATAACCTTGATGCCATTGTCATAGAAAGGGTTGTGTGAGGCTGTTATCATGATGCCACAGTCAAAATCTTCCTGACGGGTGACATAGGAAACGCTTGGTGTGGTGGTAACATGGAGCATATAGGCATCGGCCCCCGAGGCAGTGAGGCCTGCCACTATGGAATATTCGAGCATGTAGCTTGACCGGCGCGTGTCTTTGCCAATGACTATGCGTGGGCGCCGACGGGAACTTATATTGCCCGAAAACGGTGAGGAATAGTACCAGCCGAGAAATCGCCCCACCTTGTAGGCATGGAGTGAGGTGAGGCTTACATTTGCCTCGCCCCTGAAACCATCGGTGCCGAAATATTTTGTTTTGTTTTTTTCTGCCATGGCATGCTCAGACGGGAAAATGAGGGCATCGGCACTGATGCCGAAAAGAGCGCAGATTTCTATTATTTTTTCTGTCTGTGGAATGGCAGTGCCCGTTTCCCATTTGGAAACAGCCTGTCTTGAAACATTCAGCTTTTCGGCAAGCTGCTCTTGTGAAAGTCCCTGAGATGTTCTGAGACTTGTTATCTTCTCTCCTATTGTCATAGGTCATCACCTTTCTTGTGTTTTTACTAAGTTAAGAACAAAATTATATCGATATGCAAACTTTGTTTGCTTGATATTTTTACTATCGTAAAATCGATATGTTTTCGCTACGCTCAAACTCGATATGACATGAATTCCCGTCGCGACAGCGACATATCGAGTGCGAATCACATATCGAGTCATTTATGACATATCGAGAATTCTGCAAGAATTCATATCGCTGCAATGCTATGCATCGCATATATTATGATATGAGAATATCAGAAAATTATCAGCTTTTCAACCACGCCTTGGTTGATTTTTCCTGCAACTGTGAGTTGCTGACATGAGAGATGAGAAAAGCTGACACGGATATATATCAATTGACAAGACGGTGAATTTATTATATAATAGCTACAATCGGATGCTTACTGATCCGGACTAAAATTATATGTTTAAAGGGGATATATTATGCAACTTATCAATATGTTTCACGATCAGATTGAAGATGCTGTAAAAAGAAAGGTACCGTTCATCATCCCTATCGGCACTATCGAATATCATGCACATCACGCATCCTGCGGAACAGATACCATGGTAGTGAACGGATGTCTTCGCGAGCTTGAAAAAGAAAAAGAGGTTGTAATCTGCCCACCCATCTGGTATGGTGTTGCTTCTTATGCAGTATGTGCTCCAAAGCCTGACCATATACATGTTGATGAAGATACATATGCAAACTATCTCTATTGCATTCTAAAATCTATGATTGCAGGCGGAAATAAAAACATCTATCTCGTTCCTCATCATCAGACAGAAGGCGCAGGTCTTATGCCCATGACTATTGCATGCCACAAGGCAGCAAAAAAGGTCACCATGGAATATATGGAGGAAACTCTCGGCCAGGGCTGGTGGGGCAGCGATTCTTATGCCGACTATTATGAAAACCTCGGCGGCGGAGAAGACCCGTTCTCATACATAAAGGTTATTCCCCTCATCGGTGCAGATGCACAGATAAAATGCGGAGGCTTCGACCATGCCGGCAAATGGGAAACAAGCCTGATGATGGGTACATATCCTGAAAATGTTGACCTGAGCCGATGCGCACAAAACACCGAATGGTTTGCCCAAAGTGCAAAAGAGGCTTCGGAAGAAACAGGAAAGCATATGGTTGAATGTACTCTCGAATGGCTCCGCGAGGCTATAAAATAATAAATCAAAAATCTTTTTTAAAATAAGGAAAACCCTTTGCCGATATAGGCAAAGGGTTTTTTGTTGTTATTTTGCCAAATTTCAAACCATAAGCTCACACACAAGAGAACTGAGTTCAGACGGATTTTCAACCGAAAGACCACCGGAGAGGCGTGCGTGTGAGTAGAGAATCTTTGTGTATTTGGCTAAAAGCTTTTTGTCGGAGTCAAAAAGTGAGATGAGTTTTTCACATATGGGATGCTCTGCATTTATCTGGAGTACAAGCTCAGCTTTTACCCTGTTTTCACCACCGGGCATCTGATTTAGGATTTTTTCCATGCCCACCGACACCTGACCTTCACTTGAAAGACAAACAGGGTGAGTGCCGAGAGATGATGTGAGCTGTACCTTGGTAACCTCACCGTCAAGACTTTCTTTCAAGAAATCCAGAAGCTCTTTGGCATCTTCGTTTTTCTTTTTAATCTCTTCCTTGTCGGCATCATCTGAAAGGTCAAGCTCTTCTCTGCAAACATTCAGAAACGCTTTGCCATCATACATGCCGAGAACGGAAAGGGTAAATTCGTCAACATCATCGGTGAGATAGAGCACCTCATAGCCATGGGAGATAACCGACTCAACCTGAGGGAGAAGTGCGATTTTTTCTGCCTTGTCGCCCGATGCATAGTAAATCTTATCCTGACCGTCTTTTACTCTTGAGATGTATTCTTTAAGTGTCACATATTTATTGTCAAGTGATGACCTGAACAAGAGCAAATCCTGCAAAAGCTCTTTGAGAGCACCGTAGCTTGAGTAGATGCCCCATTTAAGCTGAGTGCCAAAGGCCGAGAAGAATTTTTCATAGTTTTCTCTGTCATTTTGAAGCATTTTGGAAAGCTCGGATGCGATTTTTTTCTCTATTGCTTTGGCAATGGTTTTGAGCTGACGGTCGTGCTGAAGCATCTCGCGGGAGATGTTTAACGAAAGGTCTGAAGAGTCTACAAGACCTCTCACAAAGCTGAAGTGGTCGCCAAGGAGATCTTTGCACTTATCCATAATAAGCACGCCCGATGCATAAAGCTGGAGACCTTTTTCGAAGTCTTTGGAGTAGTAGTCAAAGGGTGCGTGAGAAGGAATAAAGAGCATTGCCTCATAGTTGAAGGTGCCCTCTGCTTTCTGACGGATTACCTTAAGGGGATTTTCATAATCGAAAAATTTATCTTTGTAGAAGCTGTTGCACTCCTCATCGCCGATGTCGGATGCACTCTTTTTCCAAAGGGGCACCATGCTGTTGAGGGTTTCATCGGTTTCGACTGTTTCATACTCGCCCTCTTTGCCCTCCACGGGAACGCTTTTTTCTACAAGCATGCGAATGGGGTAACGAATGTAGTCGGAGTATTTTTTGATGAGCATGCGGATTTTGTAATCCTCAAGATACTCAGAATAGTTTTCGTCATCGGTGTCGGGTTTTAAAAAGATGGTAATGGTGGTGCCGGTGCTTTCTTTGTCACACGGTTTTATGGTGTAGCCATCGGCTCCCTCTGACTCCCACACAAAAGCTTCATCTGCGCCATATGCCCTGCTCTCAACCGTTATTTTTTCTGCCACCATAAAGGCGGAATAGAAGCCTACACCAAACTGACCGATGATATCTATCTCACCGTCTGCTTTGTTGTCGGGATTGTTTTTGAAATCAAACGAGCCGCTTTTGGCAATAACGCCGAGATTGCCCTCAAGCTCTGCCTCAGTCATGCCGCAACCGTTGTCGGCAAGGCAAAGGGTGCGCGCGTCTTTATCTGTGGTGATG
>JAZNBF010000098.1:0-4054 GCA_045586905.1 Clostridia bacterium | reverse complement strand
GTTCTCACTCATACCATTTGTGAGACGAAGGCCTATTGCCTTGTCGATGTAGGTGAGATACGGACCGTCGGAAAGGTCGGTAAATGTGCCTGTTACACCTGCGCAAACCACCTCTCTGCGAACAGCTGCAGAATATGCAAGCACTGCTATGGCACACATTTCTTCACGGGTGAGTTTTTGATTTGGATAGAAATTGCCATCGGCTACCATCTCGGGAGGAATGATGCCTTTGTCGAGTGCTGTGGCAACATTTGTGCTGAACCAGTCGGCTTTCTTGACATCTGCAAATGTGCCATCTTCGTAGGTGGCCTCGGGGAAGTTGCACGCTCTAGTCATCATGGTGATAAACTCGGCTCTTGTTACGGAGTTTTCGGGCATGTACATATTGTCGCCCATACCGTTTATAAGGCTATACATACGTCCAAAGAAGATGTCGGGCTGTGCCCAGTGACCTTGCGTATCGGCAAAGTCAACCTTTTCTTCATGTACAACAAATTCAGTGATGGAATTCCACTTGCTTGCCTGTGTTGTTTCATCGCCTGTGTAGGCACCAAAGCCTGTGAAGCGGACATAACGTGCCCACGAGGGATCAAAATTATATTCTAAAAGCTGGTCGGTGTTGCCGGGTGAAAAACCATCGAAAACCGTGGTCCAGTTTTCTTTATCTTCAGAGATTTCTACTTTATATTTATTTTTGCGTTTGTGTCCGTTGTAGAAAGAAACCGAATAGCCTTTAAGGAGATGAGACGAACCAAGGTCGGTTACAAAATATGCTTCACCATCATAACCATCAATGGCAAAACGCGATGTCATATCGCCATCGGCTATGTGTTCGGGCCCGTTTTGAATCTCGGGGATGTGGTGCGGCTCGATATTGGCAAACTCCACACCTTCTCTGATGCCCGGGATAACAAAGGGCAGAAAGTTTATCTTGTAGGTAAAAGATTCACCCGTCTTTTTGTTGGTTGCATTTATGAGTGCAGTTTCACCCATTGCATTTGCCTGAGTGATACTGAGTTCAACACCTTCGGGAGATGTGGCGGTAACTGTTGCAACTTTGTCTGTTTCAAAATTGTAGGTACCCATGCCGGGGCTGAATTCTGAGAGAGGAATGCCGCCTATGGAAATACCTGTGAGGGCTGTGGAATTTTCAAGATATTTATCCCATTCTGAGAGAGGAAGAATTGGGGGAAGTTCAACATCTTTTTCACCTATCATCGGTGTGAAGATAACGGTGATTGAAGCATCCCTTACATTGTCTGTGTGAAGATAGAATTTGTGAGTGGTAGATGCCGGTCTGTCGGGAACGTTCTGAGTGCCCGGTTTTGGAGAAGCACTGTGATGTACTGCTTCCATAACACCAAGTTCGAAATCTTTAATGTCGGTGACAAAATCTACCCGGCAGACCTGTCCGTTCTTTGTTTTCATGGTGAGAGATTTGCCATCGGGGTTGATTGTGATTTCATTACTCTTTGATGTGTGGAAATAGGAATAAAGCTCGGAGCCTCTTCTGCCTTTAAATTCATCACGAACCACAACCTGAGTTCGGTTATTGACAAGAGCAATGCCGCGTTTATATTCGGTGGTGTCTCCCTGATAGGAAGGGAAAAGGTCGATTATGCCAAAAGATGCTCCGTCTGCAGTTCCTTCATCTACTATGGGGCAGAGAGTGTCCTGATTGTTTAAGGCTACCGTCTGACCTGCGCCTTTTCCGCCACCTGCTTCGGGGTTGAAATATAAACAATTGTGGCCTTCTGCTCTCGTGCGATAGTAATAGTAATCGGGAGCGTCATTGTTGTAGACACCTGCTCCGGTATCCTCAATCCATCTTACGCCGAGAGCATCTAAAACATAGGTGCCGGCATCGTATTGGTCGTGACCTGTCTTACTGTTACCGCCTTTGCCTGCAACGAAAATGGCATCGGGTTCGTAGGATGAACGCATAGACACAACAGGCTCAAGACCGCCATAGAAATTATCTTTGGGGAGACCTTCACGCCAGTCGAGCTGGACCTTTGCATCGGGGTTGTACCAGTAGAGGTCTTCTATGGAAAGACCTTCATATTTTTCGTAGGTGTCGAGACGATAGGCTCTGAGAGATGGGATGTCATACAGTTCAGCAAGATAATGATAGGAAGGATTACCTGTCTGTAGTGCATCAAGCGATGCATCGGAGTGATTGAAATCGCCCTGCGTGCCTCTCATACCAAAGGGCCAGAGACAAGTTTCCTTAAGACCCGGGTAAGATGAAAGCCCGCCATCGGTACCCATAGCAGTGTCCATAGCATTGAACATGAATGAAAGAGATTTCATTGTGTATGCCCAGTAGCCTGAACCCTCTGCATAGTTACCGTCGGGAACAAACTGGAAGAAAAGATTGATGGGCATGTAGGTTATTACATTATTTATAAATTCGTTGCATATAAATTCATAACCCGGCTCGTCACAGATGGCAAGACAAGCTGACATATATCCTTTACTGTTTGCCGCCACAACATTGTTGCGGAAGCCCATATAGCCTGAACCGTTACGAATTTTTACACCATAGGAAAGAGCATGCTTCATGATGGCATTTCTTATGACAAGGCGCTGAGCTTCATCAAGATAGTCATAGAGCCAGTCATAGGTAAGAGCCATACCATTGGCAATGTGTGCTGAGTCAAGTCCGGTGGATGTGTCGCACCAGAGTTTGTCGGAATGTGCCATGTTTTCAGCCTCTGCCCATATACGGTCGGCATACTTTGTGTCGCCTGTGAGAAGGTACATGAGACCGCAATACTGTGCGACTTCCTCAATGGTACGGTTGAACTGATATGCATTTCCTGCATTGTTAAGATAGTATGGCGCTGTGGGCTCCTGCGTGAGGAATCTGTCGGCTTTTTCAACCACAAGGGCATATGCCTTTTTCATGAAAGGATCGGTGTCTTTGTGTGTTTTTATGCGATCTAAAAGTTCGTCGGTTATGATGATACGGGGATGGTGATTGTCCGGATGTTTTGCTTTAACCAAAGCCACATAGTCAGTTGATTTGAGATCATTCTCATCAGGCAAAATAAACTCGCCGTTTTCTTTTTCTGTTGTGGTGCCATTGGCTACCCCTGAAAAATAAATTCTTGATATATAAACCTCAGTGTCGGGATAGAACGAAGATGACGCATAGGGGTTGGCTGTCAGCATGATTGATTTTGCATCGGTCATGGAAAAGGCAGGAGAATGGCCTGCGGTGAAGTCGCCCATACCATACAGTCCGCCCGTCATGGGAATTTTTATGGTTTTCCATTCACCTTCCCAGTTGGAACGGAATGTGCCGCGATAGAACGGGTCTTCCATATCTTTTGGCACTTCGTCACCATAAAAAGATATGCAGAAGGTGTTGTTATTGTTTTTGGCAGAATAAATGTCGATAGCTATATATCGATATTTTTCCATATGCATATCGGGAGTAAGCTTAAGTATGCCTACATTGCGACCTCTGAGGTGTTCTGCACCGGGGCCCCATTTGAGAGTTTTTTTACCGTCAAAGGTTACTATGTCACCTTCTTTGTCGGCATCTGCAGAATAGAGAATGCAGATGTCTTTTTCGTCTTTTGCATTTGAATCAGCATCCTGAGAAAATGCAGGAAGTGACAAAGACAAAAGAAGTGACAAGCTTAAAAGAATTGAAATGATTTTTTTCATTTTTTCGCCTTCCTTTCAAGGAAATAATTACTCTTTTATTTTAACATATAAATCATAAAAAGAAAACAATTTCTGTAAAATTTGTGAAATTCAGAAAAAATTTTGAAAAAACTGCGCAGTGCTTTTAGGAGACTGCGCAGTTTTATATCAGTTATTTACATTGAAAATCTTAAGATACAATCTTTTAAGAATTGTTGCTGCCTGAGCACGGGTGATGTTTGCCTTAGGTGCAAAGGTGTTCTCACTCATACCATTTGTGAGACGAAGGCCTATTGCCTTGTCGATGTAGGTGAGATACGGACCGTCGGAAAGGTCGGTAAATGTGCCTGTTACACCTGCGCAAACCACCTCTCTGCGAACAGCTGCAGAATATGCA
>JAZNBF010000097.1:0-3892 GCA_045586905.1 Clostridia bacterium | reverse complement strand
CCTTGCAGCATCTTCGTTTGCATCCGATGTTTTAAGCGCATCATATTTGTAAATCAAATCGTTTGTGGAGTTCTCTTTATTAAGCTCAAAATTCTTTTCGCCAAGACCGGTAGCTGCAAAGTCAGACAACAGACCGCGAATGTTGGCAAGAGCATTGTGAACATTGTCCGATTTAAGTTTTCTTGCATCAGCAAAGCGCGCATATGCCTGCTGCTCAAGCTGAGGAATAACATTTGTAAGCTGCTGCATAATGTTGTTTCTCGCCTTATATGCTGCACCGAGAGCATTGGAATTCACATAACCACCCGTTCTCGACATGAGCTGGGAGAGAGCTTCGTCAACAGCTTCATCGGCCAGAGCTTTATAATAGTCAGAATAAGCCTTAAACGATGGATCAGTTTTGTAGTTATATTCAAATTTATCATCAGTGTTCAGACTTTTGTATTCTCTGTCAAACCTGTCAAAAAGCCTTCCGTAATTTTCTGCCATAACATCAGGAGAATAAGGATCATTTGCCTGAGTAGATTTAAGAATGTTCTCAGCAACACTTTTTGACACAAAAGCCTTTCCGCCGGCAAGATGTACCTCACTCTTTGGCACAGCCACACCGTTTATATATACATCCTTTGTCTTGTCATTCCACACAACTCTGGCATTGGGACGTCCGGCAAAGTATTCTGTGAGCATTACATCATCAGAGCCGGGATCCTTTTTGTTGCCGCCTTCGTTAAGCTCAACTTCTGAAGAAACAGGTGCAAAAGTATTAGCAAAGGGTGTAACAGAGGGTGCAGAACCTGTATATGGAAGCTTTGTAATTTCCGGAAGTTTCCCCGGATTGGAAGGTGAATATGGTAGATTTACGACATTCGGAGTCTTGCTTGGATTTCCAATCACCGACGCCGAACCGGTGATATTTACGCCGGCACTGCCATTGTCCTTCACAGTGACACTGTTTCCGTTATATTTTACCTCACGGGCATTTGGAAAAAGCTTGTCAAATTTATTCTGTGCTGCAATATTATTCATAGAAGCTTCAACACTCGAAGGCGCCACAGGTGTTTTTACATTACCTTTCACTTTATAAGTTTTAATAGCCATATCTATTCAACTCCTTCTATCAAATTTGTTATGTCGACCATATCTTCCGGCTGACCTTGCATATCTGCAGAATTCGGCGCACCCTGCCTGAGCATCGACTCAAGATCTTCCACAGGAACCAAATCATCAGTAGTTGACATTGCTTGCGCCTGAGCATTTGCCTGCGCCTGCTCATCAGCTTCATTCTTCTTTTTATCAATCACATCACCAAGCGATTTGATAAGCGCATCTCGGCCTTCAAACTGAAGCGCACGGAGAATCGGCACATTGTAGTCAAACATTTCAGGATTAAAAAGTCCCGAAGATGCAAGCTCGAGAATAGTCTGATTCGAAAGCTCTCTTGTATACGGATTGCTCTTTTGCACAGTAAGCTTCACATCAAAATATGGCAGAGCTGTTTCTTCAGGCTCGAGAGCAGTGCCCACACCGTAGCTCTCATTCAATCCAAGGTCACCTTTGTCACCATAGCCAAAACCGAAGTTTTCATCTAAACCTGCTCCTGATGCTTCGCCAAGGAGAGCCGAATTGTCAAACTTTTTAAATTGATAATCACCATCAGGACCAACTATTCTGAAGGTGCGCTCGTCGGTGTAAAACTGTCTCACAAGCTCGATTATACAAAGTATAATCTTTTTGTAGCATCTGTAACTCGATTTTATGATGTCTCTTGAAAGTTTGTCGCCCACCTGTTGCATCACAGAAAGCGCAGTGCCGCTTGTCACACCGTTCGATGTTCCGCCCTGTTGAAAATCTCTGTTACCAATGCACTCTTTAAGCTCTGCAATTTTCGCATTTCTGGACTCAATCACCTGACCGGGAAGAGTATCAACAGGAATTTTATAAAAAGCCTGATCAGTAATAGTGCCCGTAACAGAAATAATTTCTTTATCAAGATCAACCAACTCATCAGAACTCACACCAAGACTATCGTTAACAAGATATCTCGGCTTTCCGACAATTCTGTTGTTTGTCTGTATCATTGAATCAAGCGAATCAATGTAGTCCTGCATCTCATTGAGCACATCGCAAAGGCCAAACCCTGCCACGCTTTGCTCTGCAGGATATAACACATCAAAGAAAAACGGATAAAGCCCGTGCTTATAATATCCTTCGGGATATAGTTTTTTGTCTCCGTCTTTTGCATCTTCAGATGAATAAATAACAAAATCACCCGAAAACTTGCAAAAATGAAGTATAGATTTTTTGTCATCATTAAACACCTTGTAATATGCATCGACCAAGAGGCACATTTCATTTGTAAAAGCTCTCTGCCTCTCTATGTACATATCTGCAGTAGTGACCTTTTCAGCCTTTTCATAAGCCTCCTCACCGTATTTGGAAATAAACTCGTGCTGAGGCATAAATGAATGATAAAACACAAATTCCGAATCCTGAATATCTGTAATCCCTTCCTGCCAGAAAAGATTTAAAAGGTCGGTTTTTGTAATCGATATCTCACCTCTGTAACCGTCTCTCTCACTGTCCCAGTTGACACAATAACATGAAGATGTTTTCAGCTTCGAAAACCAGTTGTCAGAATACACACTTTCAAAATCATTTCGGTCAAGTATGTAAGGAATAAGACCGGTGAGCGTTTCTGCAAGCTCAATGTCAGATTTTTCTCTCGGAAGTATTGCAATATCAGGATAGTTGTCCATGGCATCGGCGTGCTTTGTGAGAATGGCATTAAAGATAAATCCGCTTCTTGTTTTCGGTATGCGTTTGTCTTTTCCGCCGGATGCCGACTGATGCATCTGATACCATTGCTCATTTTCAATAAGCCTTGCATTCAAAGTCTTCTGCTCGCTGGAATTTGTATATTCGTGATATGCATCTTTCATTTTATTTAAAAATTCTTTTTCCAAAAAATTTCACTTCCTTAAAACTAAAATAATGAATTGACAAAGATGTTGTCATGAATTGAATTTCATTCATGAATTCTCGCTATGCTCCATGAATTGAATTGCCTTTTAATGTGCATCAGCACAATTCATGAGCCAAAGCTCAATTTATGAAATCTATGATTTCAATTCATGCCATCAGGCAATTCATTGCACTGCTATACAGTGCTGTCTTCCCCGTCCGTCACCGGCATTGCAATAGCATCAACCTGTTTCGATAAATTAGGCACAATGTATGCAAGCTCATCAACAAGCGACACAAGAGAAGAATGTATAGATTTAACATCTTTTTCATAATCACCCGTAAGTGTCGGGTAACCGGTAGTAATATTAAACATTTTTGTCCTCCCATAAAACTAACACAATGAATTGACAACGATGTTGTCATGAATTGGCATTCTGCCATAAATTGATGCAGAGCATCATGAATTGAATTGCCTTTTAATGTGCGTCAGCACAATTCATACCCCTTCGGGGCCCGTGTGAGCCACCGGCTCAATTCATGAAAATCCTAATTTTCAATTCATGCCGTATGACAATTCATTGAGTTCAAGTTTCACCTGCACTCATTATACCACAGCCTCCCTTTTCCTGTCAATCTCCAATCCCTGGCAGAGCTTAAGTTCCCCTTGACGAACGGAAAAAGACTTAGTATAATATAAATGGAGAGTTGTGTATCTTCTGCTAAGATTCAAAGGTCATATAACAGAATAAAACCCGACAAAAGGGTTCATACTGAAACAGATAAAAACGAAAGAGGTGCAACTGCATGGCAGAGCAGGTTTTAGACATATCCACAGTGGACTTAGGTGCCCTGTTCGGCGAGTTTGACAGCCATATAAAGCAGGTGGAAAAGGAGCTTTCCGTTTCCGTTTCCTGTCGGGATTCCCTTC
>JAZNBF010000096.1:0-7151 GCA_045586905.1 Clostridia bacterium | reverse complement strand
GTTAACGTAGAGGGAGTTTCCGTAGGTGTAGGTAATAGTCATCATTCAATTTGGATCCCGCATTTTGTGAAAAGGCGGGCGGTGTTGTTCCGCGTTTGCTTGGCCAAGGCCTCGGGAGATACCCCGCGAAGCTCAGCGGCTTTTTCTAACGTTAGATGGAGATAGCCCGAATCGTTTCGCTCCCCGCGGTGAGGGTGAGGGGTCAGGTAGGGGCAATCGGTCTCAATAAGGATGCGGTCATCGGGCACAAAGCGTGCCACGTCAAGTGCGGTGGTTGCATTTTTGAAAGTGAGAGGACCTGCAAAGGAAATGTACCAGCCCAAATCAAGCAAAATCTTTGCGGTCTCTACACTGCCCGAATAGCAATGAATGATGCCTGTGTTTGCCTTGTGAGCTTTCAGTATGTCGAGGGTGTCGGCCCAGGCATCACGGGTGTGGATGACACAGGGGATGCCAAGCTCCGATGCAAGTGAAAGCTGAGCATCGAACCAGTGGCGCTGATTTTCCCTGAGGGAATTGTCATAATAGTAGTCGAGTCCTATTTCGCCGAGAGCGACCACCTTTTGATGTGCACAGAGCTTTTTCAATGCATTCATGTCGCCAGAGGTCATACCATCGGTGTCGTGAGGATGAACACCTGCGGCTGCATAGATAAAATCATATTTTTCGGAAAGCTCGCAGGCTTTTTCTGAGCTTTTTACATCATAGCCTATTTCGCAATAGGCTCCGATGCCATTGGATGTGAGCGAGGCGATGAGCTCGTCTCTCACACCGTCGAAGCGACTGTCATTTAAATGTGCGTGTGTATCGAAAAGCATGTGTTTCTCCTTAGTCTACTCTGTTTCTTTTTCCACCGTCTATGAATGAAGTGATATTTTCTATTATTTCATTAAGGCACCTTTCTCTTGCCTCGTAGGCACTCCACGCCATGTGGGGAGTGAGGCAGACATTGTCATAGTTCATTATTTCATAAAACGGGTGGTCTTTTGAAAAAGGCTCGACAGAATAAACATCGGCGCCAAAAGCACCTATGCTTCCGTTCTTTATGGCTTCTGAGATTGCGCCCTCATCGGTGACAGCACCACGGGCAACATTTACGATGATGACATTTTTCTTCATCATAGAAAGTTCCCCTTTGCCAATCATACCTTTTGTTTCTTCGGAAAGTGGCGCATGGATGGTTATGATGTCGGACTCTTTGCACAGAGTGTCTAAATCCACATTTTCAAATTCAGTGTTGCCCCGTCTTGTGTTGGCAAGCACCCGACAACCAAGAGCCTGAGCGACTCTGCCCACTGCGCTTCCGATGTTGCCGCAGCCGACTATGCCCCACACCTTGCCGAAAAGCTCGTTATAGGGGGGAATGAGATGGTTGGCAATGCCCGAGGCAGTGTAGTTTCCGCTTGTGACATGGCGTGTGTAGGACTTAAGACTATTTGCAAGGCTGAGCGCTATGGCAACACAGACCTGCGAAACAGAATTGGTGGAATAGCCCACAACATTGCTCACACCGATGCCTTTCTTTTTGCAATAGGCAGTGTCGACATTGTCATAGCCTGTGGCAAAAAGACATATGAGCTTTACATTGCCGGTGTCGGGAAGGGTGGTTTCGTTGATTTTGACTTTATTTAAAATGAGCACATCGGCTTCCATGCAGTGTGCAGGGGTTTCCTCTTTGGTGGTGCTTTCAAAAAGCTGAACTTCGCCAAGCTCTGAGAGAGGGGAAAGGTCGAGGTCATCACCAAGGGTGGATGTGTCGAGTACAGATATTTTCATGGTAAAATCCTTTCGTGAAAAGATAATTTATCGTATAATTCATTATACTAAAAAAGGAGCGCAAATGCAAGAAGATGTGCAAATATCACATTGACAGATTAAAAAGATGTTGATAAAATAGAAATATATTCAAAAAGGAGGTCGGCACGAATGAAAAAACCCAAAAAGGTTGCAGTGATAAACGATTTGTCGGGCGCAAGCAGATGCTCGCTGACAACTGCGCTTCCTGTTATCTCGTCACTTGGCATCAACTGCTCGGTTATGCCGACTGCACTTTTGTCGAACCATACAGGTCACGACCACTATTTCTTTGAGGACTGCACCTCGCAGATGAAAGAGTTTGCAAAGAACTGGAAAAAAATGGACCTGGAATTTGACTCGATTTATTCGGGTTTTCTGGGCACAGAGGAACAGATAGACATTGTGTCGGATTTTATAGCCGACTTCAAAAAAGAAAACACAAAAATCATCATCGACCCCGTTATGGGCGACAATGGCGAAATATATACCACCTACACAAGCAGGATGTGCGACAAGATGAAAGAGCTTGTGCGCATTGCAGATGTCATAACGCCAAATCTTACCGAGGCGTGCATGCTCACGGGAATAGATTATGTGGGTGAGCATCCGGACGATGACACTCTCAGAAAAATATGTGAAGGTCTTTGCACTCTGGGTGCAAAAAGCGTGGTGCTTACGGGGTGCAAAGATGAAAACCTGATAAGCAACATAGTGTATTCGGACGGTGTGTGCAAAAAGTATTCATCGGCTCTCATTCCCAAATATTTCACAGGCACGGGCGACACCTTTGCATCACTCATATGCGGACTTGTGACCATGGGCAAAACAGTTTTTGAAGCGGTGGAATTTGCCACAGAGTTTATTCACAAATGTGCATCATATTCATATACGATAGGACAGACTGTGAACGAGGGAATAGCTTGCGAGAAGTTTTTGCCTCTCCTCACTGACTTCCAAAGAAGATAGAATCGTATTATATAATAAAAAAGATTTTCAATCATCAACCCCCTGCCCCCACTCTTGGGGGCAAAAAGGAAATCTTTTTTGAAACAAGCAAAATTGCGCACTGTCTCGCGCAATTTCCTATGTTATAAAAAGACGGTGTGAATATTTCACATCGTCTTTTTGTGGTTTGGAGTATTTTTACATTACCTGTTTAGTTTTGTCTGCGAACCATTTTATATTCATCATAAAACTTGAAATACGGACAGCCTGTCCTGCTTTCATAGAAGCGGACTATTTCATCTTCGTCCATATTCATGGAGCATACATACTCTTCCCACACTTCATCGTAGTCGAAATATGCACACATTTCGCACTGGGTGGGGGTATTTTCTTTTTTGGCCTTTTTCTTACCCATTATTTTGCACCTTCAACCTTGAATGAGTCTTTAAGAGTGGCTGTGAGGTTAAAGATGAGATTTCCTTCTGTTGAATGTTTATCAAGTGCAAAATATCCGTTTCTCATAAACTGGAAGCACTCGCCAACCTTGGAATTTTCGAGGTCTTTGTCGAGCTTGCAGTCTTTGAGTACCACGAGGGAGTCGGGGTTTAGGTTGTCAAGATATTCGTCGAGGTCACCGGGGTTTGATGTGAGGAAGAGCTTGTCATACATATTGACAGTGGCAGTGGCGCAATTGTTTGCATCTACCCACTGAATTGTGCCCTTAACCTTTCTGCCATCGGGTGAATTGCCGCCCTTTGACTCGGGATCGTAGGTGCAGATGAGCTCTGTCACATTACCGTTTTCGTCTTTGATGATTTCCGACACCTTTATAAAGTATGCACCCTTTAAGCGCACTTCGTTGTCGGGTGTGAGGCGCTTGTAGCCTTTGACGGGCACTTCCATAAAGTCGTCCTGCTCGATGTACAAGTTTTTAGAGAAGGTGATTGACTTTGTGCCTGCACTTTCGTCATTGGGGTTTATGTCAACAAAAAGCTCTTCGCTTTGTCCCTCAGGATAGTTTGAAATGGTGACCTTTAAGGGATGAAGCACTGCCATTGCACGGGGAGCATTCTGATTGAGGTTTTCTCTCACACAATGCTCGAGCATCTGAAAATCTACCACACTGAATGATTTGGCAACGCCTATGCGCTCGGCAAAATCGAGAAGAGCTGCGGCAGGATAGCCTCTTCTTCTCATGCCACTGATGGTTGACATTCTGGGATCGTCCCAACCGTCTACAATGCCATCACGCACAAGCTTTAAGCACTTTCTCTTACTTGTGAGAGTGTTGGTGAGGTTAAGACGGGCAAATTCTATCTGACGGGATGGTGCAGGGAAATCGCAAGCCTTGAGCACCCAGTCATAAAGCGGACGGTGGTCTTCAAATTCGAGTGAGCAGAGGGAGTGTGTTACGCCCTCGGCAGTGTCGGAGATGGGGTGTGCAAAGTCATACATGGGATACACACACCACTTGTCGCCTGTGCGATGATGGTGGGCATGGAGCACACGGTAGATAACGGGATCGCGCATGTTCATGTTGCCCGATGCCATATCGATTTTGGCTCTGAGGACTCTTTCGCCATCGGCAAACTCACCATCGGTCATGCGGCGGAAAAGGTCGAGGTTTTCTTCAACACTACGATTGCGATAGGGACTTTCCTTGCCGGGTGAGCTGAGAGTGCCTCTGTATTCTCTTATCTCATCGGCACTGAGGTCATCTACATAGGCAAGACCTTTTTCGATGAGCTTTATTGCACAATCATATATAATAGGGAAATAGTCGGATGCATAATACACATTGTCCCACTCAAAGCCGAGCCACTTGATGTCTTCCATGATGGAGTCAACATATTCAACATCTTCTTTTGTGGGGTTTGTATCGTCAAAACGAAGATTACATGTGCCATTATATTTTTTTGCCATGGAAAAGTCGATGTTTATGGCTTTAACATGACCAATGTGAAGATACCCGTTCGGCTCGGGGGGGAAACGAGTCTGCACCTTATTGTATACACCATCGGCAAGGTCTTTTGCTATGGCATCGTTTATAAAATTAGAAACAATATGTTCTTCCATTGTGTGTTCTCCTTACTTTTCGAGAGCGTTTATCGCTCTGTCTATTCTTTCCATAACCTTATCTTTGCCAAGGGTTTTCATGATAGAGCAAAGGTCGGGCGATTTGGTTCTGCCTGTAACAGCAACCCTCAAAACATTGCTCACATCACCTACATGGCCAGGGAATGCGTCGGGGTTTTGCTTATATTCTTTGACCTCTCTTGCAAAGCCCACTTTTTCGGCAAGGTCTTTGAGAGTGGCAAACCACTCGGAATTGTCTTCGGTTTCGTCATACATGTCTTTGTAGAGAAGGAGCATTTTCTTTGCATCTTCTTTAGATACATTGGCTACCTCTTCGTACTGTCCGCCAAAGAGCTCGTCAAACATAAAGGCAAAAGCCTGTTTTACCTCCGACCACTTGCCGATATCTTTTCTCGGTTTGTCGGGGTTACGGTCGAAGCCAAACATAGCTGTGCTGAATGCTTTGTCGCGGGAGAGAAGCTCAAAGAGCTCTGTGTCATATTTCTCTGCCCACTCCACTGCCATGTCATACACCTTTTCGGCAGTGTAGGAAGCAACTGCATTTTTGCACACATCGTTGAGCTTTACAAGGTCGAAAAGTCCGCCTGAGCTGCTCATTTTGCTCATTTCGAGCTTAAACTCTGACCAGTGGGTGGTCTTGTTGGCTTTGCGGAAATCTTCGAAGTTGTAGTTTGCAAGGTTTAAAAGATATTCCATAACGCCATCGGCAGGATAGCCCTCTTCGTCATAGTAGCTCACTGCTGCCTCGGGGTCCTTACGCTTTGAAATTTTGCGCTTGCCGCCTTCATCTTCTTTCATGATGGGAGCAATGTGGGCATATTTGGGCGGCTTTATGCCGAGCATGGAAAACATCTGAAGGTGAATGGGGATGGAAGAAATCCACTCGTCACCTCTGATAACATGAGTTGTGCCCATAAGATAGTCATCTACAACATGAGCAAAGTGATAGGTGGGAATGCCATCGGACTTTAAGATTACAACATCGACGATGTTTTCGGGCATCTCAATCTTGCCCTTGATGCAGTCTTTATAGGCAACCTTTTTGTCGGGTGAGCCGGGTGATTTTAGACGGAGAACATATTTTTCTCCGTTTTCTATTTTTTGTTTTATTTCATCGAGGGTTAATTCTCTGCACTTTGCAAATTCGCCCCAGTAGCCTGGGAGGAGTTTTTCTTTCTCCTGCTTTTCTCTTATAGCTGAAAGCTCGTCCTCTGTGCAGAAGCAAGGGTATGCAAGCCCACGCTCCACAAGCTCTTTTGCAAAAGCCTGATATATGGGCGCTCTTTTGCTTTGCATGTATGGGCCATATTCGCCCACCTCTTTGTCGTAGCCAACAAAGCCTTCGTCAATTTTTATGCCAAAGCTTAAAAGTCCGTCGAGGATTTTTTCGACGCCGTTTTCCACCTCGCGCTTTTTGTCGGTGTCTTCAATGCGGAGAATAAACTTTCCACCGCTCTGGTGAGCCATTCTTTCGGAAATGAGAGCGGCAAAAAGACCGCCTATATGGAGAAATCCTGTGGGGCTTGGTGCGAAACGGGTTACTTTGGCTTCCTCGCCAAGCTCTCTTTTGGGATATAGTTTTTCATAATCGGCTATTGTTTTGTCGATGTGAGAAAAAAGCAGAGAACTGAGTGCACTGTAATCCATAATATCAACCTTTCAAATAAATATATACATACTTATATACATCACATTATATACCGATTTATTATACATCAAAAAGTTGAATTTGTCAAAACTATCCTTTACATATGAATAATTTGAGCAATTTTGCTTATAATAAATCCGTGTGGGCGCTCTTTTTATGCATACTGACCGAATTTTTGCAAAAAGTAATTTTTTTAAAAAAATGCTTGACAAACAATGGCAAAACTGCTATAATGCACTAGTCGGTTATTGGTCTGCGGGTGTAGTTCAATGGCTAGAATCTCAGCCTTCCAAGCTGATTGTGTGGGTTCGATTCCCATCACCCGCTTCAATCACTTTCCCTTTACTATGCGCCTGTAGCTCAGCTGGATAGAGCAACTGCCTTCTAAGCAGTGGGTCGGGAGTTCGAGTCTCTCCAGGCGCGCTTTATATCACCCCCAGCAAGATGACACTTACCACATATGGTGGGTATAGTTCAGTCGGTAGAGCGCCAGATTGTGGTTCTGGATGTCACCGGTTCGAGTCCGGTTACCCACCCCACTTTTACATTGGGCTGTAGCCAAGTCGGTAAGGCACAAGATTTTGATTCTTGCATTTCGTAGGTTCGAGTCCTGCCAGCCCAGTCCCTTTTTGGGCACAGGCAAAAACCTTTCATATATAACTTA
>JAZNBF010000095.1:0-11126 GCA_045586905.1 Clostridia bacterium | reverse complement strand
CTATATATTCATAGGAATTTCAATAACGCCAAAACGACCCATATATTTTTTCTAACATTTTTCTAGCACTTTTCTAGCGAAAACCCAAAAAATGCATCAAAAAGCGGCAATACGAAAGATGCGAGAACAGCAAAGGCTTTGAAGGATTTTAACCCCTCAAAGCCCTTATTTTATGCGGTTTTTATCGCTTTTTAAGTTCCTTTAACTTCCGCTTATTTCGTCTATCTAAAAAGACTGTCTAACAGCTCGAAATGCGTTTGCCTTAAAGAGCACGTAGGTTCGAATCCCGCCTTTTGTGCCAAAACACCTTTTTTATAACACTACCAAAAGGTTTTTAACATTTCCGGCAAAAATCTATCACTTCAGTTCTTGTTCTCATGTTATTCCTCCTCACTAAAATCAGATACCATATTTCTCTAAATCTATACTTCCATCAGTTTTAAAAATAATCCCCTCAGATTCGAGCAGCTGTCTTTGCACTCCTTCTCCGCCAAAGGCAAATCCGGGAGCAACCCTGCCCTCACGATTTACTACTCTGTGGCAGGGAATAATTCCCGACTTAGGATTCACATGAAGAGCGTAGCCTACAACTCTCGACCAACGGGAATTTCCTGCAAGCATAGCTACCTGACCATAGGTTGCAACTTTTCCTTCAGGGATACTCTTGACTACCTCGTAAATTTTCTGAAAACTGTTCATTTTATCACCTTTACTGAATTCAATAGAGATTGAGTTGTTTGTCAAGCATTAAAAGTCTTAATAATCTTATCAGCTGCACCTTTAGCTCCCGATGAATTTTTAAAGCTTTCAGAAATAGTGACAGCATTTCGCTTGTAGCTATCATCATTAAAAACCTGATTTATAGCATTTCTCATGCAATTTTCATCAATTTTGTCAAGTTTAATTCCTGCGCCAAGCTCAATCACTCTACGACATACGCCTTTTTGTTCTGTTGTTTGTGGAGCCATAACAAGTGGAACCTCAAAATACAAACTTTCGCTTACGCTGTTCATTCCACAGTGAGATATGAACACATCTGCTTTTTGAAGAACAGCGATCTGATCAACATGTGAAAAAACCGATATGTTTCCAGGTAATACTCCTAAATCTTCAATAGAAATAAAACTACCCACTGACATAATAACCTGATAGTCTGTCTCCATGAAGGCTTTGATACAAGTCTTATAAAAATGCAACATGTCTGTATTGACAGTTCCCATAGATACATAAACAAGTTTATCCTTAATTTTTTCTATTTTTGTTGTAGCAGGTCGGATTGACGGGCCAACGAATGCATACTTTTCTGAAAAAGTATCTGCACATGGCTGAAAATGTGTAGAGGTGTATACAACCGTATTTGAATTGTCATCACTTCCGATGATATCTAGAATATTCTTTACGGGATATCCCCTATCTTTCAGTCTCCTTATTTGCTTTGAGGTTTTTGGCATCGACAAAAACATTTTAAGTAAATCTCCAAAACCTTGTTTCATAATCTTTGATGAATGCTGATTAAATGCAAAGGTTGTGGTTGAAGAAACAAAAGGTATGCCAAGCTTTAATGCAATAGCTTTACCCCAGATTGCCATTGAATCTGCCACAATGCAATCTGGTCTGAGTGCCTCCATTTCTCTGCACACCTTATCATCGAGTGAAAGAGTCGTATCGACAAGTATTTTTGTAGAGAAAGCAAGATCATTTCCAAGACGTGCAGATTCCTTGGCATTTAGTTTCATCTCAGCGTCATAATCGTCGCACGATACAAAATTAGCTCCCGTTGACTCGATCTTTTCGCGAATGATGTTATATGAATAGTACCAAACCTCATGTCCGAGTGAAACAAGTTCACTCACAACACCTAAAGTGGGATTTGTATGTCCTTGAGCCGGAATGTTAAAGAAAACTATTTTGCTCATATTTTTCACCTGAATTTACTCTTCTATATCACTGAAGATTTGTTTTATATAGCTTTGTTGTTTTGATTTCGGAAGAATCGCTACCCCTCTTTCTTTATCGCCAAGAACCAGAATCTCATCTCCGGGTTGCAAGTCAAAGAGTTCTCTCGCCTCTTTCGGTATAACAAACTGTCCCTTTTCGCCAATTTTTACCATCCATGCATATTTCTCGTTATATATATTCAAATCAAACACCTCTTTGTATGACCGGTATGAATAATCATACCACATTATTTTACTAATGTCAACTGTATCTGAATCAACTTAAAAAAGGATGTGATCACAGTCACATCCTTTTTTGTCAATCGAAAATCACTCTTTAGTAAAGATATATTTGGCAACTAAAGTTTTTCTTGTATCGTCACCTGATGAGTCTTCAAATAAGATCCTCTTGTATTTATAATCTTCATGTGCAAGACAGGTTTCAAGAATAAATAGAAATATACCAATATCTATTCTGTTGTAATACCTTAAATTTGAAACAGGTATCATGCCTATCCTGGCAGATTTTTTATCTCTGAAAACCCTCAAATTAGCCCCTTCATTCTCTACAATCCATGGCTGAGAATTACATGCGCTTGGGGAAAAACGGGCAATCTCTGCCACCCCCAATGTGTCACCTTTCCATATTTCACAGATGGGTTTTCGCTTCGATTTGAACATATCTTTGCGAAATTTATCTTCAGGCATCTTTGCGATGGATATCATAATTACATAATCCAGACCGTTTAATTGTCTCTTCTTAGGAGATCCAATGCCAAACCATAGCGCACCTATGTTTTTTGAAGCAAGATACAAATCAATCTGTTCACCCATATATCCGATATTTCTTAAATATCCGTCTTTTGATTCGCTGTAAAATAAAATACAATACTCACCACCGCATCGGCAGTTTGTTTCGTTTTGAGGAACAATGATGATTTCAGTTTTAATTTTGTCATTCAGAGACCTGACGTTTTTTATAAAGTTTTCAACATCACGAAGCTCGGCATCGGCAAGTGTGCCTGCGCCTCTGAATATGTGGAAAGATTTGCGTTTAAAAATCTGGTCATAGTAATCCATATTAATCACCTGATCATTCCAGTATTTTATTGATAGCCTTAATTTCATCATCTGAAAAAGTGATGTTTGAAAGTGCATCAACATTTTCTTTAATCTGTTCTCTGCTGCTTGCACCTACAAGCACGCTGGTGGTGTTACCCACACCCAGAAGCCAAGCAATTGCCATTTGTGAAAGAGATTGTCTTCTCTCTTTGGCAATATCGTTGAGCTTTGTTACTTTGGATAAAAGCTCGGGTGTAAGCCTGTCTTCTTTTAAAAAGGTGTCAGGTTTTGCCATACGGGAATTATTTGGAATACCATTGAGATATTTATCAGACAAAAGACCTTGTTCAAGTGGTGAAAAAGCAATGGAACCAAGACCACATTTATGAGAGGTTTCGAGTATACCATCATTTACGACATGACGGTCGAGCATAGAAAAGCGGATTTGGTGGATAAGTGGTCGAATACCCATATCTTTCAAAATATCGCATGCTTTCTTAGTTGTTTTTGCATCGTAATTTGAAATGCCGACATAAAGCGCTTTTCCACTCCGAACGATATCACAGAGAGCGCCCATTGTTTCCTCTAACGGTGTGTTTGGATCCATACGGTGGTGATAGAATATGTCAACATAGTCAAGTCCCATCCTCTTAAGGCTCGCGTCGAGGCTTGATATAAGACATTTCCGGCTACCATAATCACCATATGGGCCGGGCCACATATAATATCCTGCCTTTGTTGATATCACCATTTCATCACGATATGAAGACATTTCTTCTTTGAGTATCTTTCCAAAATTGATTTCGGCAGAACCGGGGAAAGGTCGACCGTAGTTGTTAGCGAGATCAAAGTGAGTAACCCCAAGATCAAAAGCTGTGGTAAGCATGTCAACCATATTGTTGTAGTCATCTGCCTTGCTGAAATTATGCCACAGTCCCAAAGAAAGTGACGGCATTTTCAAGCCACTGTTTCCACAATAGTTATATTTCATTGAATCATATCTGTTATCGTTCGCAGTATAGCTCATAATCTTTCCTCATTTCTCATTATTTAGTTCATATAAAGTTGCATCATTGATCACTTTCCTGCACCATGTTTTTCTGCCACAAACGTGACAATTTAAATGGCGGGTAGTTCCCATGTGCATTGCTCTCAAAGCCTGCATGTAAGTTGGAATGATTATTTGTTTGCACTCTTTGCACTCATATGCACCGATGCTTACCTCAAGTTTTAAAGCATAGAAACATGGCAACAGAAACAAAAGTGTAATCATAACCGCCAGAGCAATTTGCCAAAGTCCTTCAGGCATTAAAAGGGCTACACAAACAAGGCATCCTATCAAACCGACAATGCTTGTCAACATGATTACCCACATTGATGTCCATATTGTCTTATTCTTTTTTATAATCTCTTTTTTCATACGTTGTATGGTTATATCTATATTTTCGTTCGGGTTTTTCATTTCAAATTCCCCCACTGTATAATTAATCCTTAGTATCAAACCAGTTTAAGATATGCTGAATATACTCATTCCAAAATTCCCAGTTGTGATTACCTTCGTCTTCTTCATATGTGTAGTCAAAATCAAGAGATGAAAATTTGTCTCTGAGTCTTTTGTTGGCATCATAAAGAAAATCACTTTTGCCAACAGCCATATATATTTTGGGTTTATATGGGTTCAAATCAGTTTTTTCAGCGAGCTTGAACAAATCATCATTATCCAAAATGTTTAACTCTTCACCAAAAACATTGACCATATCGGCCGGGAAATGCTTTTTGCCCTCATATATATCAGCAACAGACGACACCCCTGCAGCATATCCAAAATAATCGCATTCTCTCATTCCTATTTTTAGTGCCCCATATCCGCCCATCGATAGTCCGGCAATAGCATGGTCTTCTCGTATGTTGGAAATATTAAACATGGTTTCAATAATCCCGGGAAGTTCTTTGGCAATGTAGGAATAGTATTTTCCACCATATTTCATGTCAGTGTAAAAGCTTCTGCCTCCCGATGGCATAACTATACATACATTGTGCGCAAGAGCAAAACGCTCAAGTTGAGTATATCTTGCCCACATGGAATGATTGTCACTTAGTCCGTGCAAAAGAAAAAGAAGTTTTGGTTTCCTGTTTTCACTTCCGATACCGGCAAGTTCCTTCCCCTGTGGCATAATCACATTTACTCTCTCGCGATGTTCAAGTTGCCAGCTGAAAATTTCGATTTCCAAAAATGCCATACCGAATTCCTCCTTTTGTGTGCTTTGATGTATTTGTAATTTTTATCTTAAAGCCAAGCTATTGTTAATAAGCGTGGTGCTATACAAGAATAACACATCCTGATTATCAAAGTCAACGAAGTTACCAACAAATGAGCTTTGAACATATCTTATGTCAACAAGGGTTATTTTTGAATATGCCTCGGCAAGAAGAGGTGCAAGCGAACCGGCAAATGAATCTCTGAATATCACAAGCTCCTTGTCTGATTTAGCACCCGGATTTTCGATAGTAATAAGAGATGATGTGCCCGAAAGGAACATTTCATACGGATCTTTTCCATATGCTTTGTCCATGTTATACATATCTCCCACTACCGGTCTGCCGGTGTCATAATAGGTCACTATACAATTATTTAAAGTATCATTGGTTAAATATCTGATAGTGTCAGGCTCCAGATTCAAAGCAGACTGCCCCAGATAGACACCTTTGAATGGATTATCAAGTGTCTTTTGTTCATACTGTGCTTTTGCATCAGCACCCATTCTTTCGGCAAGAAACTCTGCAACATCAGTTATGTTTTCCTGTTTCCAGTGAGAATCGGTTTTGTAATAGTCATCAAGGTTTAATTTGTCAAAAATATCTATATATGTCATATAGTCAAATTTATTTTTGAAATTGTCTGCAAAAGCCTTGTAATCAATCGAAAGATAGCCATTACTTTCTGCAAGAAAATAATTTTTGTCAGGTACCAACGACAGATATATTTTCACATTTTTATCTTCAAGATATGTCTTATACAGATAGTCAAATTTGTCTTTTGCATTGTTCACCATATTTTCGTTTACAGGGTATTCAATCTTTGAAATGTGCCCGTCGGCAATATATAGTCCATTATTGTCTTTTTTGTTGAAAATTCGAGTTGTAAAGAAAGCTTTTACACCTCTCAGTTTGTCTCTAAACGGAAACTGATCTACAAGATGAAGTTCGATATCAGACATATACTGACCTGAAAGCAAAGCTTCTTTTGTGAAATCAGGCTCTTCAGCAAGCAGCCTTCTCTCCGATTCGGAATATTGCCCATCGGCCTTAAGCCACGATGCCAAAGAAAAAGAGGCAATCGTGAAAGCAATAGCTATTAACATTATAAAATTTCTTTTATTTTTCATAATTATCACCTAAAAACGAAAATAGAGAAATGGGTTGAATGAACCATCGGCAAGATAGGCTGTGCAAAGTACGATTAAAATAATCAAAGCTATTATTTCGATATAATCTAACATAAGCGAAAGACGAGTGCTCAAACCAGACTTTGCATAGGCATATTTTAAAATCGGAGTTGAACCAATCGCCGATATAACCAATATAAAGCCATAGTTTTTCAGCATATACAAAGCTTCTGCAGAAACCAAAGGCAGATTATTTAATCCAAACAATGAACCCACATTGCAAAATGCATTTCCCAGCCCTGTTGCGGCAAAAATAGCAAAACTGATTATAACAAAAAACAAAGTGTATATGTGGGCAAAGATTTTATGTTTTTCCAAAGTCTTTATAATATAGAATTTTTCTAATGTGAGAATTATTCCAAAATAAATCCCCCATATTATAAAATTCCATTCAGCTCCATGCCAGAAACCGGTAAGAAACCATACAACAAAAATATTAAGCAAAAGTCTTGCTTTCCCTACCCTGTTACCTCCAAGTGGAATATAGACATAGTCTCTGAACCAGGAACCGAGTGAAATGTGCCAACGACGCCAGAATTCTGATATTGATGCCGATATGAAAGGATAATTGAAATTTTCCATAAATTCGAAGCCAAAAATTTTGCCAAGACCAATTGCCATATCACTGTATCCGGAAAAATCAAAATATATCTGCAGCATAAAGGATATGACATAAATCCAATACGACAAAACAGAAAGGTCAGCCGATTGTAAAAATGCCTGCCCCATTTCACCCAAAGTGTTGGCAATAAGGATTTTTTTAGCAAGACCTATTACAAATCTTCTTGCACCCATTACTGCTTTTTCTACGGAATGAGTGCGATTGGTAAGCTGATCGGCAATATCAGTATATCTTACGATTGGTCCTGCGATAAGCTGCGGGAAGAGAGCAATATAGGTGGCAAGATGAAAAAAATTCTTCTGAACCGGTGCCTGTTTTCGATAAACATCTATGTTGTAGCTAATCATCTGAAATGTGTAGAAACTAATTCCAATTGGTAATGCTATGTGCAAAAGAGGCAGAGACATTTTTGTTATAGCATTGAAATTTGAAATAAAAAAATCATAGTACTTAAAAAAACCAAGTGATGAAAGGCCACCTGCTATCGAAAGAATCAAAAAAAGTCTGGAAATCTTTTTTGACCTATACCGATCAATAAGCAGTCCGAAAATATAGGAAACAAATATAGTTGCGAGCATTAAAAATACGATTTTGGGTTCACCCCATCCGTAAAATATAAGGCTTGCAATTAAAAGCAGAGGATTTTTCAAAGCTTTCGGCATTAAAAAGTAAAGTACTATTACTATTGGTAAAAAATAGTAAAGAAAAGTAACACTTGAAAACAGCATAGTCTACTGCTCCTTATAAACATATGATACAACAAAACGGACACACAAAGAGTCCGTTTTGCATGAAAAAATTATTCTTCTGACGGTTCTTCTAAAGATGAAGGACACATTACAAAAAACACCTTGTTGCCTTTGCTTCCTGTAACCATTTCATCTGCTTCAACACAGATGTTCCATCTGAGGTTTGCATTAGATTTAAGGCCGGCAATAAAAGAAGATGCATCGGCGGAATTTTCAAGTTCAAAGATATAGCCAACAAACGGAATTGAACCTATCATAGGAGCAAACATTGCACCCGATTTGAAACCTTTTACTTCATAGTTGTCAAACCCGGAAAGCAGACCTTCTTCAACAGGCATAGCACCACCCATAAACTGTATAGCTGGGTTTGTTAAGATTGCTTCTGCAATCGATAGTGCATCCATGCCGGAATCTACTTTAGAATTAAAATCTTTTAAAAGAATGTTTCCAAGGGTAGATTCCTGGGTTGTTGTATCAGCATCAGGTGTGCTTGGTGCCTGCTGCTGATGATTTCCTGAAGAATCATCTGCAGATGGTTTATCTTGCTGCTGTTCAGAATCAGGCTTGTTTTGTTCTGATTCGTTTGGTTTTTCTTCATCCTCGGCTTCTGTTTCATCGTCCTGAGCATCAGATGTTGCAGAAGAGTCTGTAAGTACATCTACCACTTCTTCATCAGTATCAGGCTCTTCAGTTTTAGTGCTGCAAGCAGCAAAAGTAAATAAAATTGCAATGGTTAAGATAAGTGCTAAAAGTTTTTTCATAAATTTTCTCCTTTTATCGTTTTCTGTATATAATACCTTTCACAAGTAAAAAAGGTTGCAATTTTTTGACACTTATTGAACAAATTTTTTGCTTTGCACAAAATACAACATCCGGCAAAGCATTTTTTCAGACAAAACTCTTCTGAAAAACACAGCAATTTTCATTAAAAATCCGGGGACTATTATTAGCTTGCCTTTAAACATTGCATTTATTGCATATAAAGAAACCTTTGTTTTGTCACCAATTATAAGATTTCTGCCCTTCTCTTTTCCTGTGCCGAAATTAACCTTTGCGACATTTTCAAACTCGGTCCTCACAGGTCCCGGACAAAGTACGCTGATTTTAACATTGGATTTTTTCTGACGCAGCTCTTCATATAAAGACTCAGTTAATCTGAAAACATATGCCTTAGTGCCATAGTATGCAGAAAAAAGAGGACCCGGGAAAAAGGCAGCAATTGAAGCAACATTCATTATATATCCGTGATTACGCTCACCAAAAATTTTTGCTGCGGATTTTGTAAGAATATGAACTGCTTTAATGTTGGTGTCTATCATTTTCAGTTCATCTTCAAGATTTGAAGAGCACAAATCTCCAAAAACCCCAAAGCCTGCATTATTGATGAAAATATCTGCCTCATCAAGATGAGATATAATTGTTTTTATATCTTCATCTTTTGTTACATCAAGGCAAAGAATTTCAACATTTGTTTTTAATTTGCTTTTTAGTTCTGCGAGCTTGTCTGCCCGCCTTGCAACAGCAATAATATCATATCCTCTTTCAGACAGTATAGATGCCATTTCCCGACCAAGCCCCGAGCTGGCTCCTGTAATTAAAGCTTTCATTTGTGCCTCCGTGTATTACAACAATTCCGATTATAGACCAAATTCTCTGAGAAGTTGGTCTTTGGTTTTGTATCCTATGGAAGTTGCACTTATCGTGCCATTTTCAAAAAGTAATATGGTAGGAATGCTGACAATACCAAACTTTATTGCAAGTTCGCCTTCTTCGTCGACGTTTACCTTGCCGACCTTAACACTGTCTCTATATTCATTTGCTATTTCCTCAATAACCGGTGCTATCATTTTGCATGGTCCGCACCATGTAGCCCAAAAATCGACTATAACCGGTTTGTTTGAACTGATTACTTCATCATTAAAATTATCTGAAGTTAAGATTATTTCATTCATATTTTATCTCCTTATCAATCAACTTCCATTATTACCGGAAGTATCATCGGTTTACGTTTTGTTTCCTGGTAAAGATACTCCGAAATTCTTGATTTTATACCGTTTTTAAGAGTAGTCCAGTCTTTTATCCTGTTCTTTTCACAGGCATCAATCGCATTTCTTGCAATTGACTTGATGTCTTCCATAAGATTTTCGGACTCTCTCACATATACAAAGCCTCTGGAAATAACATCAGGGCCTGCCAATACCATACCAGTGGAAGCAGACATAGTAAATACCACAACAATAAGTCCGTCTTCTGCAAGATGCTTTCTGTCGCGAAGAACTATATTGCCAACATCGCCTACACCTAAGCCATCAACCATAACAAGACCGGACTGAACATTATCAACTATCTTGGCACTGTCTTTGCCAAATTCAAGCACCTTGCCTATGTCCAGCATGAAAATATTGTTATCTTTAATCCCCATGAGTGAAGCCAGATCGGCATGCATTTTCAGATGTTTATATTCACCATGTACAGGAACAAAATATTTCGGTTTTGCAAGACCGATAATCATTTTGAGTTCTTCCTGGCAGGCATGTCCGGATACATGAATATTTGAAGGATCATTATAAACAACTGCACCCTTTTTATAGAGCTCGTTTACAACATTTGATACGAGTTTTTCGTTGCCGGGAATTGGATTTGCCGAAATAATTACAAGATCGCCTTTTGTAATTTCAACCTTTTTGTGGTCAGAATATGCCATACGATAAAGAGCACTCATAGGCTCACCCTGACTGCCTGTTGTGATGATTGTTAGTTGATGGGGTTTGTATTTATTAATATCGTCAATGTCTACAAGAGTATTTTGAGGAATTTTCATATAGCCAAGCTCAGTTGCCACCTCAATAAGATTTATCATGCTTCTGCCCGACACAGCCACCTTTCGGTGATTATGAGCTGCAGCGTTAATAATTTGTTGAATACGATGAACATTTGACGCAAAAGTTGCCACAATTATTCTTGATTTTGTTGATTGAAAAAGTGTTTCAAGCGTCGAACCAACAGTTCTTTCAGACTTTGTGTAACCCGGTCTTTCTGCATTTGTACTGTCACTGAGAAGAGCCAAAACACCCTTTTTACCGAGTTCTCCTATGCGTGCAAGGTCAATCATTTCACCCTGAATAGGAGTTGTATCGATTTTGAAGTCGCCTGTATGAATAACAATACCGGCTGGTGTGTGGATAGCAAGCGCAACAGCATCAGGAATTGAATGATTGGAGCGAATAAACTCAACCTTAAATACACCAAGATTTACCGTATCGCCAGAGCTCACACGATTGAGCTTTGCAGATGAGAGAAGATTGTGTTC